>NZ_FXYI02000074.1:0-16029 GCF_900184915.1 Clostridium sp. HV4-5-A1G
TTTTTAGACTATACTTTTCGATATTTTTTATCTAAATTTTTATATAGTTTAAGAAAATATTAAGGAAACAGTTTTAAAATTATAACAAATGTATATAAATACATAAACACCAATAGATACAATTATAAATAGCCATGACAAGGGGCTTACAATGCCTTGTACACTACATTATACAAAGGAAGTGTAATTATGTCCAATGACATTAGCTCTTTAATTCCATACTTATACAGCATAAACTCAAATAATCAAATTTTTCAAGATCCACTTTTAAGTTCAGATGACGATTCAGATAACACGGATGATTCAATTTCAAGTTTGGGACTGGATTCAATTCAACTTAGCCCTGAAGCATTGAGCACCTTAAATTCACTGCAGACTTCTAATACTAATAATATACTCAATTCCACCCTAGATAGTTTAGTAGAAAATAATACTATTACTCAGGAACAAGAAAATTCTATTAAAAATGCCATTTCATCATTAAATACTGCATCTTCAACTTATTCAAACACTAATTCACAATCTCCATTAGACAAACTTGTATCAAGCGGTATTATTACTCAAGATCAGGAAGACTCTATCAAAAGCGCTTTATTATCTTCCCGCAATGGGGAAATACAAAAACAAGCCAAATTAATATCTGAAAATCCCCTATTATCAAATAATCCTGAGCTATATTTAAATTCGGATTTGTATCAACAAAATAACGATTCTAATAGTTCAATTTTAAATGAATTATAACTATATAGAAATCTAAAACAATGACCTAGAATAGATTTTACGCTACTCTAGGCCTTAAAATTATTGTGTCGGCTGTGCTGGCTGTGTCATATTAGTTGTACTTTTCACAGAAGCCACAGTACTTTGCATATCAGTAATTTTCTTTTTCAATTCTCCGTTTTCCTGCTGTAGCTTGTCTCTTTCACTCTGGAGCTGTGAATTTTGAGTTTGAAGCTGCGATATTTGAGTTTGAGCCGCCGTCTGCCCAGCTGACTTTTTCTCTTCTGGACTTTTGAGTTCATATACTTTACTCTCTATCGCCCCGGAAACTATGATTTTTACATTGTCATCAACTTCTATACCCAACTTTTGAAGTACACTATATACATAATCTTCAGCACTCTTTTTCCTCTGGTCTGCTGGAAGCTGTGAAGATATATTGAGCTGCTGAGCTTGCCCTACACCTATCTCCGCATAGTGTTCTATGATACTCAAAATATTCAGAAATTTATTACCCGGTACTATAGCTTTTGCAGCATCAGTATATTTTTTGACCTCCTGCAGGCCGGCATCAACCTTTTGTAATATCTCTCCAGTGTCAACACCCTTCCTCTTTAAAGCTGGCAGGAGTACCAATACTGTAGTTCCCACTCCAATGGCCAGCCCTATAACAACAAATAATATAGTTGTACTTGACATTTTTACATTCCCCCATTTTTTTCTCTGTGATAATTTCCCCTGCATATAATATATATGCACTTTTTAAAAAATAAGTGGGGTGGTGGTTATGTTAAAAAGCTCTATAAATAAAGCTGTGAGTTCCGTGGTATCATCTGTTGAATTTGAAAAAGTATCCGATCTAACTAAAAAACAATTCACTAAAATTCTTTCAGAAGCAATTTATGAGGCCATAACTAATAAAGATTACATAAAAGAAATATATCAACAATTGCCTACGCAAATTCAACTCGAAATAAGAGCAAAATCTGATAAATTGATTTAATTTTCTGCTAGCTGCTCTTGAACTGGTACTTCATGAGCAACTTCTTTTTTATTCTTCATATATCTCGCCTCTTTTAAATTGTTTTGGATAAAGCCAAAACAATCATAGATGAAAATTTATGAAACTATTTTTGACGAATAAATGTTAAGGCCTTTATTCTCTTATATCCAACCCTTCAAACTGCATATTGTAGTAATACGCGTAAAGTCCTCCTTTTTGAAGAAGTTCACTGTGACTTCCCCTCTCCTTTATTCCTTCATCATCAATGACTATTATCTCATCGGCATTTCTTATCGTGCTGAGTCTGTGGGCAATAACTATAGTAGTCCTGTTTTTAGCCAGCTTTTCAAGGGATTTTTGTATAAAGCTTTCACTTTCATTGTCCAATGCAGAGGTAGCCTCATCCAATATAAGTATGGGAGGGTTCTCAAGAAACACCCTTGCAATTGAAATTCTCTGTTTCTGTCCTCCTGAAAGCTTGACCCCTCTTTCCCCCACATAGGTGTCATAGCCATTATCCAGGCTCATTATATAATCATGAATATTAGCTTCCTTGGCTGCCTCTATTATCTCCTCGTCAGATGCCTCCGGTTTTCCATATCTTATATTCTCCTTCAGGGTTCCAGAGAACAAATAGACGTCCTGCTGTACTATTCCAATGGAATTTCTCAACGATTCAAGAGTAACATCCCTCACATCTTTTCCATCTATCATTACAGAGCCTGATGAAACATCATAAAATCTTGGAAGAAGTGAACAAATTGTAGTTTTCCCTCCCCCTGAAGGTCCTACAAATGCAATCTTCCTGCCTGCTTTTATTTCCACATTTATATTTTTAAGTACCTGCTTTTTAGAATTGTAGCTGAAAGAAACATTTTTATATTCTATATTACCCTTTACATTTTCTAAAGGTACGGCATCTTTTTTATCCACTATTTCAGGTTCCACAGTTACAATATTTAAAAATCTCTTAAATCCGGCAAATCCCTTTTGAAACTGCTCTGCAAAATTTATCAGTATATCTATTGGATTTATAAATATGTTTATATAAAGAGCATATACGGCAAGATCTGGTATCGTCAAAGAACCATTGGCTATAAAAAATGCTCCTGTAACAAGTATCACCACATACAAAAGCCCTTCAAAAAAAGTATTTCCTGCTATAAATCTTCCCATAACTTTATAACTTTTTTCCCTTGAAATACGATATGCATTGTTGTTTCTGTCAAATTTATCTCTTTCAATATCTTCATTGGCAAAAGACTTTACAACCCTTATCCCAAGGAGGCTATCCTGAACAGAGGAATTTATATTGCCCATTTTTTTTCTGTTGTCAAAGAATATTTTCTGCATTTTTTTATTTTCATAGAATGAGAATACTACCATCACTACAGTCACTGCAAAAAGTATAAGTGTCATTTCAGCATTGATTAACATGAGTACTGCAAAAGAGCCTATTATTTTAATTGCCGAAATAAATACATTTTCCGGTCCATGATGGGCCAGTTCTGATATATCAAACAGATCCGATACAAGTATGGACATCATCTGACCTGTATTGTTTTCATCATAATAAGAAAAAGACATCTTCTGAAGATGATAAAATAAATCCTTTCTCATATTATTTTCCATTCTAGCTCCCATAATATGACCCCAGGAAGCAATAAAATACTGACAGAAATATTTAAGTATATACAGCGCAATCAGGGCTGTCCCAATATATAATATGGAATTAAGTATAACTATTTTATCCTTTACAAAAATATTCTTTGAAAGATAGCTTAAAATTAAAGGAAATGCCAAATCCACCAGCGATACTACAAGCGCACAGAGAATATCTGCATAAAAAAGAAATCTATAAGGCCTGTAATACTGTAAAAATTTTTTTAATATCTTCATAAAATCTGATGTCACTCCTTCTCCGTTTTATTAGTACAATTATAGGAACTGCCATATAAGCATCATTTGCTCATAATAATCAAATGATAATATTTTATTTATACAATGTCAAGATAGGATCAAAAGTATAAAGTGTAAATATTAAATGTCATCGCGAATAAACACCAATAATTTTGAATAAAACTGTTGAACATTTTATCGTTATATTGTAATATATAAATATAACGATATAAGAATATCTTTTGAAAGAGGTACAGCTATGAATAAAAATTTTAAAGATTACAATGAGAAAGCCGAAATCCTCAAAGTACTGGCACACCCTGTCAGACTCTGCATAGTCAAAGGGCTGCTGGAAAAGGGACAATGTAATGTAAGCTATATGCAGGATTGTCTCGAAATACCACAATCCACCCTGTCACAGCATATTCAGAAACTGAGGACAGCGGGAATCATAGAAGGCACCCGAAATGGACTTGAAATCAATTATAAAGTTTGCAACCCCATGGTAATCAAACTAATTCAAATTTTATTTTAATCTTTTGTGAAACTCAATTTAAAATATTATAGAAGGAGGAATTCTTATGAGTAAAAAAATATTAGTGGTAGGCGGAGTTGCAGGAGGAGCGTCTGCAGCTGCAAGGCTGAGAAGATTGGATGAAAATGCCCAAATAATAATGTTTGAAAAAGACAATTATATATCTTTCGCAAACTGCGGTCTTCCCTATTACATAGGTGAAACAATCAAGGAAAGACAAAGACTCCTGGTTCAGACACCTGAAAGTATGCACGCCAGGTTCAATATAGATGTAAGGGTGAACAGTGAAATTACAGATGTGGACGTTAACAAAAACACAGTAAAAGTAAAAAACAAAAATGGAAAAACTTATGATGAAAATTATGATTATCTGTTATTATCTCCCGGTGCAAAAGCTATCAAGCCAAAAATTGAGGGTATAAACAGCAGTAAAATTTTCACTTTAAGGAATATACCGGACACGGATAATATAAAATCATTCGTTGATAAAAAAGGAGTAAACAGTGCCGTGGTGATAGGCGGTGGATATGTTGGCGTTGAAATGGCTGAAAATCTTAAAGAAAGAGGATTGAGGGTTACTTTAGTCGAGGCCGCGCCACACATTTTAGCACCCTTTGATTCAGACATGGCAGTCATGGCTGAAAAAGAACTTGTGGAAAACGGCATAGATCTAATATTAAATGACGGAGTAAAATCTTTTAAAGACAGTGAGGATAATATTGAAATCACCTTAAACAGCAATACAAATATTACTGCCGACCTGGCCATACTATCTATAGGAGTTACCCCAAATACTGATTTCATAAAAAATAGCAAAATAAAGCTTGGAACAAAAGGTCATATATTAGTTGACAGTAAAATGAGAACAAATATTGAGAATATCTATGCTGTGGGAGATGCTGTCGAAGTGACTGATTTCGTCAACAAGCAAAATACTGCAGTACCTCTGGCCGGGCCGGCAAATAAGCAGGGAAGAATAGCTGCAGACAACATAGCAGGGTTAAATTCAACATATAAGGGCACCCAGGGTACTGCAATAATCAAAATTTTTGGACTGACCGCTGCAAGCACAGGAAATAATGAACGAACTTTAAAGAGACTTAACATACCTTACAAAGTTATATATGTTCATCCGGCTTCCCATGCATCATATTATCCAGCTGCCCTCCCTATGTCCATAAAGCTTATATTCAATGAAACAGGTAAAATCCTGGGTGCCCAGGCTATAGGCTATGACGGTGTTGATAAAAGAATTGACGTTATCGCAGCTACAATGAGACTTGGCGGCTCGGTATCAGATTTGACAGAACTGGAACTATGCTATGCACCTCCATTTTCCTCGGCAAAGGATCCTGTAAATATGGCGGGTTTTGTGGCTGAAAATGTTCTTTCCGGTAAAGTTGATGTTATTACTCCAATGGAATTTTTAAATTATAATAGAGAAAATACTGTCCTTCTGGATGTACGTTCAGAAATAGAATTTAACAATGGCCATCTTGAGGGGGCTGTAAATATACCTGTAGATAATTTAAGAGAAAGACTTAACGAATTGGATAAAAATAAGGAGATCATTGCATACTGTCAAGTTGGCCTCAGGGGATATGTTGCGGCAAGAATACTTTCCCAGCACGGATACAGAGCTAAAAACATAACCGGTGGATACAAAAGTCTATCGATCTTAAACTATACTCCTGAAATACGTGATAAAAATATCAATAACTATCAAAAGCAAATTTTAGACCAGGATACACAAACTTTAAAATCCGAAATAGCTCTGGATAAATTGGATTATGACAAAAGCCTTGATGCATGTGGACTTTGCTGTCCCGGACCGCTCATGCAGGTCAAAGCAGCTGTGGATGATTTAACAGAGGGACAGATTCTAAAAGTGACTGCTTCCGACCCGGGTTTTTACGAAGATATAAAGGCATGGTGCAGGAGGACATATAACGAACTCATTGATTTAAGAAGAGATAAAAGCAATATCACTGCCTTCATTAAAAAAAAACAAAATAACAGAGTCGAGACAGAAAAACCTATAAAAGATATTCCACCTGTGAGGGACAACAAGACCATGGTAGTGTTCAGCGGTGATTTAGACAAAGCTATAGCTTCCTTTATCATAGCAAACGGAGCTGCATCCATGGGTAAAAAAGTCACTATGTTCTTTACATTCTGGGGATTGAATATTTTAAGGAAGAGTGAAAAAGTTCCTGTAAAAAAGGGTTTTATGGATTCCATGTTCGGATTCATGATGCCAAGGGGCAGTAAAAAATTAAAACTGTCCAAAATGAACATGATGGGTATGGGTACTAAAATGATAAGAAAAGTTATGAAAGATAAAAACATAACCTCTCTTGAAAACCTGATCAAATCAGCTTTAGACAATGGTATAGAGATAGTAGCTTGTCAGATGTCCATGGACGTTATGGGCCTTAAAAAAGAAGAACTCATAGACGGCGTCAAAGTAGGAGGTGTTGGCTATTATCTAGGTGAAGCTGAAGATTCCAATGTAAATTTATTTATATGATATTAAAATTTATCATGCAGAAAACGTACCTAGTTTATATAAATCAAATTCAGGTACGTTATTTTTGTATTTATTTCATAATAACCTTATGTATTAATACTGGCTTTTCAGCCCTGCTGCCGATAGTTATATTCTTGTAGATTCTGGTTTTTATTTCCTCAACATCCCGGCAATTAGAATGTATGGTTAAAAATTTTTCCCCTTTTTCTACCCTATCGCCAATCTTCTTATGAAGCACAAGCCCCACGGAGGGATCTATCTTATCCTCTTTAGTAGCCCTGCCTGCCCCAAGAAGCATTGCCGATATTCCAATTTCATCGGCCACAATATTGGAGACAACGCCACTTTTCAATGCGGTCAGATCAATTTTATATTTTGCCCGTGGTAATTTTTTAGGGTTATCCACAATTGACGGATCTCCCCCTTGATTTTCAATAAAGGCCTTGAACTTTTCAAGGGCTCTGCCAACTTTTATTGATTCAATAAGTTTTCCTCTGGCCTCTTCCAACGTATCTGCTTTTTTAGCCAGAACCACCATCTCACTCCCAAGTGTCAGAACCAGTTCCGTAAGATCTTCTGGCCCTTCTCCCCTTAGTGTATCAATAGCTTCTTTTACTTCAAGGGCATTACCTACGGCAAATCCCAGCGGCTGTGACATATCTGAAATTACAGCCATGGTGTTCCTGCCCACACTGTTTCCTATCTTAACCATGGCAAGTGCAAGCTTTTCCGCATCTTTATCGGTCTTCATAAAAGCCCCCGCACCTGTTTTAACATCCAGTACTATGGCATCAGCTCCTGCCGCAATTTTTTTACTCATTATGGAACTTGCAATCAAGGGTATGGATTCCACTGTTCCCGTTACATCCCGGAGAGAATATAATTTCTTGTCTGCCGGAGTCAAATTACCCGTCTGGCTCATGATTGCAATTCTATCATCATTTACCAGCTGAATAAATTTATCCTTTGTAATTTCCACATGAAACCCATCAATAGACTCCAGCTTGTCAATAGTTCCACCAGTATGTCCCAGACCACGTCCTGACATCTTTGCAACAGGTATATCCAGGGATGCAACGAGAGGTGCCAGCACAAGTGTTGTGGTATCTCCCACACCACCAGTAGAATGCTTATCAACTTTTATGCCTCTGATCTCCGACAAATCCACAGTCTCACCAGATCTCACCATTGACATTGTAAGATCAGACATCTCTCTGGCACTCATATTCTGAAAATAGATCGCCATAGCCAGGGCACTTGCCTGATAATCCGGAATTGCTCCACTGGTATAGCCTCTTACAAAAAAATTGATCTCCTCCCTGCTGAGTTCCCCTCCATCTCTTTTTTTTGAAATTACATCCATCATTCTCATTTTTATTACCCTTTCATTTTAATTTGTTTAAGAAACTTTCCCCATATTTCGGTAATTGTACTTTGAAATTATCCGCAATTGTAGCCCCTACATCAGAAAATGTTCTGCGTACACCCAAGCTTTTTCCAGTATCAAATCTCTTTGAGTAAACAAGAAGCGGCACAAATTCTCTGGTGTGATCTGTTCCAGTATAAGTGGGATCATTTCCATGATCTGCGGTAATTATCAACAAATCATCCTCATTCAATTTTTCAAAAACCTCCGGCAGCCTTTTGTCAAAGTCCTCCAGTGCATTTCCATAGCCAACAGGATTGCGGCGATGTCCATAAGCTGCATCAAAATCAACCAGATTTATAAAACTGATACCGTGAAATTTTTCATCCAGCAGTGCAATTAATTTATCCATACCATCCATATTATTTTTACTTCTGACTGCCCGTGTAATACCTTCTCCATCAAAAATATCGGAAATTTTGCCGATTGCAATACAATCCAGACCGGCTTCCTTCAAGTAATCCATCACCGTTTTACCAAAAGGTTTCAAAGCATAGTCATGGCGATTCGGGGTCCTTTTAAAGGTATCCGCTGTTTTTCCTACAAAAGGTCTTGCAATAATTCTTCCCAAGACATAGGGCTCATCCTTTGTTATATCACGGCAGTACCTGCATATCCTATAGAGTTCATCAAGTGGTATGACATCTTCCTGTGCTGCAATTTGAAGTACGGAATCTGCCGAGGTATAGACAATGAGCTCACCGGTCTTAAGCTGTCTCTCCCCTAATTCTTTCATAATCTCCGTTCCACTGGCAGGCTTATTTGCTATGACCTTTCTTCCCGAAAATCTCTCTATTTTTTCAATTAACTCCTGTGGAAAGCCATTGGGAAAAACGCGGAATGGTTTGTCAATATATAATCCCATCATCTCCCAATGTCCCGTCATAGTATCTTTTCCCCGGGAAGCCTCCCGCATTTTCCCGAAATAAGCTTTGGGGAAGACAGCTTTTTCTATTCCTTTGATTTCACAAATATTAGATAATCCCAACGCCGACATATACGGCATATCAAGTCCATCTTTTTTCTCCGCAATATGCACCAGTGTGTTTACACCAAAATCACCAAATTCATTTGAATCTGGTGATTCGCCAATGCCCACCGAGTCCATAACTATGATATGTACTCTCTCAAATGCTCTCATTACAAATTCCCCTTTCATAAAGTAATTCTTAGGTTCATCTAAAACCTTCCCCATGGGGAAGGTTTTTCTTCAAGTGAATAATCTCACATTATAGAATAACTATCCTTTAACAATGGAAACTCCGGAACTCGTTCCAATACGATTTGCCCCTGCCTCAACCATATCAACGGCCTCTTCTCTGGTATGAATACCTCCGGCGGCCTTAACTCCCATATCATCCCCAACGGTACTGCGCATCAATTTTACGTCTTTTACTACAGCTCCCGCATTGGAAAATCCAGTAGAGGTCTTTACAAAATCCGCACCTGATTTCTCAGCTATCCTGCAGGCTCTCACTTTTTCCTCATCATTTAAAAGGCAGGTTTCAATAATCACCTTTACCAGCGCCTTTCCTTCTGCCGCTTCCACAACACTTCTAATATCCTTTTCCACATAAGCATCATTCTTATCCTTAAGTTCACCTATATCTATAACCATATCCAATTCCGATGCGCCATTTTTAATGGCATCCACTGCTTCAAAAACTTTTGCTTCAGTAGTGTTGGCCCCGAGGGGGAAGCCTATGACAGTACATACCTTTATTCCACTGCCTTTCAATTCCTCACCTGCAAGTTTAACCCATTTTGGATTTACACACACAGATGCAAATCCATACTGTTTAGCTTCTTTTGTCAGCTGAATGATCTGCTTTTTTGTAGTGTCCGGTTTTAGTGCCGTATGATCAATTATTTTAGCAATATCCATATGATCTCATAGTGAAAGTCGTACATTCTAAGTACCTCGCTTTCACTAAAACTCACCTCTTTCCCAATTCACAGTGTACAATCAATGATGCTTTTCATCATCAGTCTAAAATCTATAAGGATTGAACTCTGATGTCATAACTCTATGATAAATCCTTTTTGGTAAAAGCTCCAGGTAAAATTTCATTTAAAGTTTTAACAATATATTCTTTTTCATTTTTAGCAAGAATTATTTTCATATCCGGTAAAGCAAATTCAGCCATTACCTGCCTGCAGATACCGCAGGGCCAGGTATAATTATTTTCTGCTCCAGCTATGGCAATTGCCCTCACAGCTTCATGTCCTTCAGACACAGCCTTGAATATGGCAGTCCTTTCTGCACAATTGGTGGCTCCATAGGAAGCATTCTCTATATTACAGCCAGTGTATATATCCCCATCTTCAGTCAATACCGACGCTCCCACCTTAAAACCAGAATAAGGTGCATAGGCATTTTTTCTTCCCTGAAAAGCTTTTGAAATGAGCTTTCCATAATCGATCTCCATATTATCCCCTCCAGTACCATTTAGTTTTTTTAATACCTTAGAATCACTTGAGCTGCGACAAATCAATGCAGATCACTGCCCTGAAATTCCGTCATATATTTCCAGTAATGCTTTGGCATATTACTGCTACGGCATTTAAGGTTTCTCCTGTTTTTTATTTCAACTGTATTGTAAAACATTCTCCACAACCTTCTAAAATATTTCTCCTGGTCATCCGCTTTTGCCATCTGTAAATTGACCATGGGAATAATTTTGTATTCATGTGGTCTGTACACAAGTGCCATATCATGCGTTTTATCGTAAATTAAAAAATGTTCTTCAGCATACCTCTGGCAAAAATGCCCGGCAATAAGAGGAAGTACATAATTCCGGGGTTCAATTTGTGATACCAGTATATCACTGAAGATGGAAAATCTCAAAAATCCCTTTAGAAGATGGCTTTCACTTTTTAAGTATTTTACAGCTTTAAACAATTTATCCACCACCTCATCCCCAAACATACTCATAACTGAGGACCCGTAATGATATCCTCTCCTCAAAAACAAGAGCATATACATTTCTTTCTGAGACATACATGTCAAAAAAGCACATCTTAAAAATTCAAGGGCAGATTTTCCCATTTTTCTGGGTATTGAATTTATGACCCTTGTGGATTCCTTAAAATCCGTAACAATTTCCCTTACCGGGAAAAAGGTAGTCTGAAATTGAGCAGAAGATATGATATCCATAGGTATTTCTTTTTTATAATAGCTTTCAAACACACAGCACATGAACCCTTCAAAAGTTCCATCATATTTATATATAATATTTGATCTTTTGATCATCTGCATTCCCCCTATGCCAATGGAAGCTTATCAAAAAAAGACATCTGTTCATGCTTTTTTCCTAAAGTAAAATCTCTATAATATCTATCTACAGATCCTCTGGACATAAGCGCCCTTATAACTGCATCCCTTTCCGTATTCAGCCCCTCTATTGTATTTCCGGAACACAAAATGAAATATTGGGCTCTTTTGAGTACAACTCCTATTTTTTTGAGTGCTTCAAAATTCAGTAAAAAATTCCGCCTGGCAGCTACGATTCTCTTTGCACTTCTTATGCCAATTCCGGGTACTCTTATCAGTTTTTCATAAGACGCCCTGTTTACATCTATCGGAAAATACTCTCCGTGATTCAGTGCCCAGTTGCATTTAGGATCTATATATGGATTGAAGCTCTGATGCCTCCTATCCAAAATTTCATTTGCCCTGAAGCCATAGTATCTCAAAAGCCAGTCAGCCTGATAGAGGCGATGTTCACGTAAAAGTGGAGGCCTGGTATTCACCCGGGGAAGCAGTGAATTCTCAGCTACCGGTATGTATGCAGAAAAAAACACCCTTTTAAGTTTGTATTTCCTGTAAAGTCCTTCCGCCAGGTTCAAAATGTGAAAGTCAGTATCGGGGGTAGCACCTATAATCATCTGGGTGCTCTGACCTGCCGGTGCAAATTTATATGCATGTCGGTATCTTGCAGCATCTCTGGAATTTTGTACTATACAATCTTTAATATAGCCCATAGGTGTTAAAATGGAACCTTTTGACTTGTCCGGTGCCAGCAGCTTCAAGCTGTTCTGTGACGGAAGCTCAATGTTCACACTCATTCTGTCTCCCAAAATGCCAAGCTTATGTATAAGCCTGCTGTCAGCCCCTGGAATAGCTTTTACATGTATATATCCAAAAAATTTGTATTCATTTCTCAAGAGCTCAAGCACCCGAATCATCCGCTCACAGGTGTAATCAGGATTTTTAAACACTCCGGAACTCAAAAAAAGTCCCTCTATATAATTACGGCGGTAAAAATTCATTGTCAAATCCGCCAGTTCACGCGGCGTAAATGAAGCTCTGGGCACATCATTTGAACGTCTATTTACGCAGTATTTGCAATCATAAACACAGACATTTGTCATCAAAACCTTTAAAAGTGAAATACACCTTCCATCTGCCGAAAAGCTGTGACATATTCCACAGGCCACAGAACTTCCAATTCCACCAGTACCTGCCCTTCTATTTACTCCACTGGAAGTACAGGCCACATCATATTTCGCCGCATCGGTGAGAATTTTCAATTTATCAAAAACATCCACAGAACCACTTCCATTCTTTTCTCCATATTATCATAGAACATATGTTCTGTAAAGTAATTTTTTCCACTTTCCCATCATATTTGCTTTAACAGCTGCCATTGCCAGAAATCCCATTTCCCTGGAAATAAAATGGGATCCACAATTGTCTTTATTCTACAATTACTGCTGCCCCGTCCGGTATAACAGTAACTTTTGCATTTTTCCCCAGAATATCATAGGCTTTGTTCAAGGCCTCTTTCACAGTATAGGCATGAAGCATGTGAATATTTTTTACAAGCTCTGGATCACACATATCCGTAACCAGAATCACAGTAAATTCACTCAGTATCCTGGCCAGCATCTGTGACTCCCATTGATCCGGCGTGGTATCTCTTCTAGAAAGCCTGGAGACTTTTTTCAGAAACTCTTGAGGTGATTTCACATTTGCCAAATTGTCATAAAATGCCTGTCCGCCATGGCCGTCATTACAAGCAGCCACCATTATGATCACACCGCCCTTTCTGCAAGTGGCTTCAGCAGCCACCATACCTTTGACAGACTGATATATATTTTGATCCAGAGGATATCCTCCATTAGTGGAAATAACTATGTCGGCCTCCACCCTTTTAACCCTGGACAGCTTTCTGAAAAACTCACAGCCTTCTTCATGAGCCAGCCTGCTGTCACCTGCAAAGGCGTTTATTATTTTCTTGTTTTTATCCGTAACTACATTTATTATAAAAGCCAATTTTGCCTTTTTGGCAGCAGCTAACATATCCATATGAGTTGGATTATTTCGAAGGTTACCTGTTCTGGCATAAGGACTTGCTATAAATTCAGAACAATGATTGGACATAATGGTTTTTGCAGAGGATATTCCGGGAAGTATACTTTTTCTTCCTCCTGAAAAACCTGCAAAGAAATGAGATTTTATAAGTCCTTCCGCTATCAAAAGCTCGGTTTCAGCTGCTGTCTTATTTATCTCAAGATCCCATCCCGATGGAAAGGCAGCTATTTTAACCAATTTGCTTTTGTCCCGTGAGTCATGCACTATTATATTTTCATTCTCAACTATTTCTTTACCAAACTTGTCTACGAGCTCCTCCCTGGTTGTAGCTCTGTGAAATCCCGTGGCAATTAAAATTTTAATGTCAATATTGGGATTTACCTTTCTTATTCTCCCTAAAAGTATTGGCATTATGATCTTACTGGGAAGGGGCCTTGTATGATCACTGCTTATTATAACCATATTATTTTTGCCTTTTACCAGCTCCTCCAGTTTTGGAGAACCTATTGGGTTATCAAGGGCTTTTTCAACTATTTCATCCTCTGTAAGTTTCACTTTAAAATCAACTGGCTTTGGTTCAAGTACTGCAGCAAGATTCCTGTCATCGATTTCAACTTCAACAGTTCTTTTACTATAAGGCAATTTTATTATCGGCATCAATAAATCTTCCTCTCTATAATTTAATAAAATCATATATTTAAAGTAATACATCCTTCAATACTAAAATATTGGTACTATGGTACTACCACTTATAAGTTAATTTTATCATATGTACTTAAATTTTTCTATCCCTGATATTTTATAACCTTCACATCATTTTCAAATACTATTTGGACAAGCATTAATATTTAGTTCATTTGAAATAAAATATTAACTTTTATAATCTAATGTGCTAAAATAACACATAAGGAGATTATCATAATAATTTCTTAATAACATTTATTAATTCAAAAGAGAGAATTAAGAAAGGGCGATTGTTATGGACAAACAAAATAATATTTGTGCTTTTATCAACTGCAATATAATCGATGGAAAATTTGAGAAAGACATTGTAAAAGAAGGTGTAATATTAGTAGAAACTTCTGATGGTGCAGGTAAAATAAAATCTCTTGGAAATAAAGATGAAGTAAGTATCCCCAAGGATTGCAAAATTGTAGATTTAAAAGGTAAATATGTACTTCCAGGGATTATAAACGCCCATGTACATCTTTTTGGAGATGGAAATCCGAATTCACCGGAACAAGTTAAGAGAACTCCTGATGAAAATTTGGAATACATGAAATCTTCTCTTGGAAAACATTTAATTAAAGAAACCATGAAAAAAAATGCAATGGCAGCACTTCACGCCGGAGTAACCACTTTTCGAAGTGTAGGAGATCCCTTCTATTACGACTTAGAAGTAAGGGATGAAATAAAAAGCAGCAATGAAGTGGGACCTACAATGTTATGTGCAGGACCTATGATATGCATAACTGGAGGTCACGGATATAAATTTGTATCTGAAGCCATAGATTCACCTTGGGAAGGAAGAAAAAAGGTGAGAACCCATGTATACAATGGAACTGACCTGATAAAAATAGCCAATACGGGTGGAGTAACTGATTCCAAAAAAATAGGTGAAGCTGGAAGGGCAGAAATGACCTATGATGAAATTGCAGCCATATGCGATGAAGCACACAGAGCAGGCCTTCTTGTAGCAAGTCACTGTCAAAGTACCAAAGGATTAAAAGAGGCTCTAAGAGGCGGAGTAGATACCATAGAGCATGGTGCTGAAATGGATGACGAGGTAATATCCCTATTCAAGCACAATCCCAATTCTTTAAGAGGATATAGTTCTCTTACCCCTACATTCCTCACTATATATTATATAGCAAATCTCAGTACAGAATATACCAAGCTAACTGACGTACAACTTGCCAATGGAAAAATTATAGAAAAACGTATGATCTCAGGCTTCCAGACAGCACTCAAAGAGGGAATCAAACTGGCACTGGGTACTGATGCTGCCATGCCTTACGTAACTCATTACGGTACATGGAAAGAATTAAAGCTTGATGTCAAATATGGAGCTACAAATAAGCAGGCCATAATGTATGCAACTAAATCCAACGCTGAAGTTTTAGGTATAGATAAAGAAGTTGGCACTCTGGAACCTGGAAAATTTGCAGATTTTATAGCAGTTGACGGAAATCCTGTTGAAGATTTGAATTACTTAGGCAATCCATACATGATAGTTAAAAATGGACAAGTTTTGGATAAAACAGATAAATATATCATACCTGAAGTCGAAAATATGATAAAAGGACTGGATAAGGAAATGTAGTTATAAAAATCAGCTATTTTAAGTGCCTAAAGTAAAATGAGTAGAGCTTATATCGAAGCTTTGCTCATTTTTTATTTATCTAGATTCTGCCATTTTGTTAATACTCCCTACTCCCAAAGTGGAAGATAGGCACTGCTGCACACCTGAATAAGGCGATTCTTAGGTTCACAGTGATTTGTTTATCAGCCTATCGGAAAATTTTTCTTAGAATCTCCAGATAAAGCGCATCTTCATAGAATCTACATATTAATTATGTATTATTAAATAGAAAATAAT
>NZ_FXYI02000075.1:0-15972 GCF_900184915.1 Clostridium sp. HV4-5-A1G
TTTTTTTAATGATACGGCTACCACCGAGATCTACACTTCTAGCTTCGTCTGCAGCGTCATATGTGTATAATAGACAGATTCAATGGATAGGATTTTAAATGTTCGAAGATACTTTAGAACTAGCAGAAAATAAACTATTACTGCTTTATATATTTAAAAGAATTAAATTTCCCATTTCCAATAATGAAATAACACAAATTATACTTGAGAACGGCTTTATAAACTATTTTACTCTTCAACAATATTTAAATGAACTTTTATCTTCTAATTTTATCAAAAAAGTAGTTTATTCAAATAATCATAAATTCATAATAACCAAAAAAGGTCTTAAAGTATTGTTGTTATTTGGAAATAGAATTTCAAAAAATAAAATGGACATCATAAATCAGTATTTAGATACGAAAATTGAGTCTATAAAAAAGAATCTTTTTATAAATGCCAGTTATACCATCGATCCAAAAAACAATTTTATCGTGAACTTAAAAATACTGGAAAATAATTCTGAACTAATAGACATAAAATTAAATGTAGACTCCAACAGCAAGGCCAAAGAGCTGTGCAAAAAATGGAAAAAAGATTACTTAGATCTCTACTATAATATTGTTGAACTACTTATGAGCAATTAAAATTCAACTTAAAACCATACCTGTAGGTTCTCCACCTATGGGTATATATTTTTTATTTTTACTTTTTATATTCACCTTTATCAATAGATCATTATAGTTGTCTCCCACATACAGGTTTTCCTTATATTTTATTATATTTTTAGGCATTCCACCAACAATTATCTTTTTTTCCTCCTTATAATTATTTATATCCAAAATACTTATTGTACCCTCTCCAAAATTAGATACAAAACAATGTCTACTGCTGCAATAAATATCTATTGGCGAATTTCCCACAATAATCCTGTTTATTATTTTATAATTTTTCAAAGATAAAATAGCTACACTCCCCCTAAATTCAGATCCTATGTTACTTTCGCATATCAATACATGTTGTCCGTCTAATGTAAACACAGCTTTAGTAGGATAAGATCCCACTCTTATATTTTTAACACATCTATTGTTTGTACAATTTATTAAAGTTATGCTATCATCTTCCATATTGGATATCAATAATAATCTTCTCTCTTTATTCAAGCATATGCTATAGGGAAGACTTCCACAGGGGATTTCTTCAGTTACTTGCTTCTCTTTAAGATCAAAAACCAGTAAGCTGTTTAAGTCACTACATATTATATATGCATTGTTTCCGTAAACCACAACATCATTACAACAAGCTCCTACATAATAACTTTCTTCCTGTATTTCCCTTTTTATATCAATTATAGATATGGTATTGTTATATCTATTTGCTGTTATGAGCTTATTATCATTGGTATATATTCCATGAGGACCTACATTATAAATCATATCATTGGACCTTAAATATATTCTCTTCTCTTCGCAGAAGTAGTCCAAATTAATTTTTGACACAAGATCAGAAGAAGTGCTGCATACATAAAGATAATCCAACACCATCACCCCCTTACAAATATAATATGAATATCTGCTAAAATAGGTAATAACAATTGAAAATTTATTTTATTGTATTGTATAATGTTTGTGTTACATAATTACTTTGTTCAATATATTCATTCCCTATAGAAATCAGGTGATAAAATGTATACTTATACCACAAAGGGAGTTTGCTCGAGTAAAATAATTTTTGACATAGTGGGAAATAAAATTGCAAATGTAAATTTTATAGGAGGCTGTAATGGAAATCTTCAAGCTATATCCAGACTTGTAAACGGGATGGATGTAGAAGAGGTAATAAAAAAATTGCAGGGTATTTCCTGTAACGGCAAGGGTACCTCCTGTCCAGATCAGTTTGCAAAAGCCCTCAAAAAATTAGTTTTAAAAAATAAGACGGTTTAGATTTCTCCAATTTGATTTATAGCGTAAAAACTCAAAAAACAAAATGCACCTTGATTTAGGTGCATTTTTATATGGCAAACTCATCAAAATTAAAATTTTGCACTGTATCTTTTTATTATCTTCCTCATATCCCCTATCATATAAAGCGAACCGGATATTAAAAGCAAATCCTCCTTCTCGCAGTAAGAAAGTGCTTTTTTATAGGCAATTTCATAATCCTCAAAAGCTTCACAGTTTGGATTATACTTTTCCACTACAGCTCTCAGTTGTTTTGAGCTCTCTGCCCTCGTATTGTTTGGAGTTACGGCTATAACCTTCCAGGCAAGTGGTACAATGGTCTTCACCATGATATCTACTTCCTTGTCAGCCAGAATACCCAATATAAGCACCATATGGTTATAGCTGAAATAGCTCTCTATATTATCCTTAAGCACAGAAATCCCCTCCCTGTTATGGGCTCCATCTATAACTACTAAAGGATTCTTTGCCATCACCTCAAGCCTTCCCATCCACTTTACACTGCTAAGAGCTCTTGATATTATGGATCTACCTATTTGAATCCCATATCTGGACAATTGCTCTACAGCAAAAACGGCCGCAGCACAGTTCAAAAGCTGATGTCTACCTAAAAGGGATAATTTAATATCATAGTTCTGTTTTCCCGTATGAAGGCTTATATGCTGCATGCACCCTCTATTGCGGCTGCTTATTTTATCTTTTTCAATACGTTTTACTGAATTTACTGGCACTTTTATAAGCTGACTTCCTTTTTGTCCACACACCTGTTCTATGACTTTCCCGGCTTCTTCCTCTTCAGGATACATTATTACCGGAATGCCGGGTTTAATTATACCTGCCTTTTCATAAGCTATTTTTCCCAGTGTATCCCCCAATATTTTCATATGATCATAACTTATAGAGGAAATTATGCTTAGCATAACTCCACCTTTTTGTTTCTCAGAAAAAGGCGGCATTACATTTGTAGAATCTAATCTTCCCCCCAACCCCACTTCAACCACAGCTATGTCTACTTTCTTTTCAGCAAAATAGTAGAACATGCTGCAGGTAATTATCTCAAATTCAGTAGGGTTGTCATAGCCCATCTCAACAACCCTTCTTACAACTTCAGATACCTTTGTAACCACTTTGCTCAAGTCATCTCTCGGTATATTGACGCCATTTATCTGTATTCTCTCTTCAAATACTTCCAAATAAGGAGAAGTATACATCCCTACTTTAAAACCAGCTTCCATCAATATTTTACTTATCATGGCTGTGATAGAGCCTTTTCCGTTAGTGCCTGCCACATGTATGGCTTTTATCTTTTTATGGGGGTCACCTAAAATCTCCAGCATTTTTTCAGTTCTATCAAGCCCCAGATTGCTCCCAAACTTAGCTACATTTTCTATATATCTTAAGGTCTCTTCATAATTCATAGTAGTACATCCCCATATTTTTATTTTAAACTCTGTATTCTCTCCAGTACAGTATTAAGCATTTCCCTGTACTTACAAGCTTTTTCTTTCTCCTTATCCACTACATCTTTAGGAGCTTTTAAAAGAAATTTTTTATTTGAAAGTTTTTTCTCCACTCTTTCTATTTCATCTTCTAATTTTCCTTTTTCCCTGTTCAGCCTTTCAATTTCTTTATCCCTATCTACCAGATCCAAAAGTGGAATGAATAGCTCTGCTCCTTTAGTAACTGCCGACACTACATTTTCTGGTACATCACCTTTATTGTTTAAAAACTCCAGTTCACTCGTTGAAGCCAATTTTTTAAAATAGTCTTCTCCATTTTTTAACGATTCCGACGCACTTTTTTCAGTAGCCCATACCATTACCTTGGCCTTTCTCGAAAATGGTACATTCATCTCAGTTCTGACATTTCTGACAGCCTTAATAGCCTCTATGACATATTCCATATCTTTTTCTGACTCTAGGTCTTTAAGTTCATCATTATACTCCGGCCACTTCGATATGGTTATGGATTCATATTCTGTGCAGAGATGCGTATATATTTCCTCCGTTATAAAAGGCATTATAGGATGAAGCAGCTGTAAGCTTATAGTAAGTACTTTATTCAATACATTATAAGCCACTCCCTTGGTCTTTTCATCCTCACCGTACATGGCAGGTTTAACAAGTTCTATATACCAATCGCAAAATTCACCCCATATAAAATCATATATCTTTTGGGCAGCTATTCCCATTTCAAATTTCTCTATATTGTAAGTTACTTCCTTTACCAGCGAGTTTACTCTGGACAATATCCATTTATCCGCAATACTGTAATCTTTACAGTTCTTGTATTTATCCATCAGATCTTCATCCAAATTCATAAGTACGAACCTTGAAGCATTCCATATCTTATTGGCAAAATTTCTAGAAGCCTCTACTTTTTCAGGATAATATCTTATATCATTTCCCGGTGCATTGCCGGTAATAAGTGCAAACCTCAGGGCATCTGCTCCATACTGCTCTATGACTTCTATAGGATCTACCCCGTTTCCAAGGGATTTTGACATTTTTCTTCCCTGAGAATCTCTCACAATCCCATGTATAAGCACATTTTCAAAAGGAATGTCATCCATGCAGTATATACCAGAAAATATCATTCGTGCCACCCAAAAAAATATTATGTCATATCCGGTAACGAGGGTATTGTTAGGATAGAAACATTTTAGATCCTCCGTGTTATCCGGCCATCCCAAGGTGGAAAAAGGCCAAAGCGCAGAGCTGAACCAGGTATCCAGCACATCTTTATCCTGTTCTATATTGGTTGAACCGCACTTAGTGCATTTTGTAGGATCCGTATCACTTACTATAACTTCACCACAATCTTTACAATACCAGACAGGAATTCTATGACCCCACCATAGTTGTCTTGAAATACACCAGTCCTGAATATTTTCCATCCAGTTAAAATAGATCTTTTCAAATCTTTCCGGTACAAATTTTACCTTTTTGTTTCTTACCACATCAATAGCAGGTTGTGCCAGAGATTTCATTCTCACAAACCACTGTTTTGAAAGCATTGGTTCGACAGTAGTGCCGCATCTGTCATGACATCCTACATTATGTGTATGATCTTTTATCTTTACCAGAAATCCCTGTTCTCTTAAATCCTCCACCAGTACTTTTCTGGCCTCATATCTATCCATTCCATCATATTTGGTTCCCGGAAGCTTTATGGTTCCATCTTCATTCATCACTACAATTTCAGGTAAGTTATGCCTTTTTCCCACCTGATAATCATTTGGATCGTGTGCAGGGGTTATCTTGACTGCACCTGTGCCAAACTCCATATCCACATAATCATCGGAAACTATGGGTATTTCTCTGTTGACAATAGGCAGTATGGCAGTTTTGCCAACCAAATCCTTGTATCTTTCATCTTTTGGATTAACTGCAATAGCTGTATCACCAAACATGGTCTCCGGTCTTGTAGTAGCTATTTCCAAATATCGGTCGCTGCCAACTATCTTATATCTTATATTCCAGAAATGGCCCTGCTGTTCTTCATATTCAATTTCTGCATCGGACAAGGCAGTCTGGCATTTAGGACACCAGTTTATTATTCTGTTTCCCTGATATATGAGTCCATCATTGTATAATTTGACAAAAAATCTTCTTACAGCTTTGTTGAGCCCTGCATCCATTGTAAATCTCTCCCTTGTAAAATCCACAGAACATCCAAGCTTTTTTACCTGATTTCTTATTCTCTCCCTGTACTCATGAGTCCAATCCCAGGTTTTTTTAAGAAATGCCTCTCGCCCCATTTCCTTTTTTACAATGCCCTTTTTTAATAATTCCTTTTCCACTTTTACCTCAGTGGCTATGCTGGCATGGTCTTCTCCTGGAACCCACAGCGTATTGTAACCCTGCATCCTTTTAGTTCTTATTATTATATCCTGAAGCGTATCATCCAGAGCATGACCCAGATGTAATTTACCAGTAATATTGGGAGGTGGTATCACCATGGTATAAGTTTTTTTGTTGTCCTCTGCTGCAGGCGTAAAATATCCTTTTTTTTGCCAATTGTTATAAAGTTTTTCTTCAAATGTCTTTGGATTGTAAGTAGTTGCTATATCTTTCCTCTTCGACATTAAATCTCCTCCTCCTATAGTTCTGAAAATAACTTGATATATAAAAAAGCCTTCATCCACAAAGGACGAAGACCCGCGTTACCACCTTTTTTTCTGAAAATTACAGACTCTCACAAAAATAACGGTACAAAACCGTCTCTACTTACTTCTATTTCAGTAAAGAAGCTCCAAAACTACCTTCAGGATATACCATATGAAAAGCCTTTCAGCTAATAAGCTTTTCTCTCTTTATACAATGCTATCCTTACTCTTTTTTTTCACAGCTGATAAATTAATTAATACATTTTCTATTATAACGTTAATTTTTATACTGTCAAGAAATTTTACACATTCAGCAATTAGAAACAAATACTTTAAAAAACAAGATTGCTTTTTTATAAATTTTATTGTATTTTACAGTTATAAAGTAGGTAATTATATATGGAAGGAGATATAAAAATGAATTGTTTAAGCACAGAACTCAGGAAGTGCCTTATTGGGAAAGGCGCTTCAATTGTCGGTTTTGCAGACCTAAAAGATATTCCAGAAGATCAGAGGGAAAGCTACAGATACGGAATTTCAATTGCGGTAGCAATGAATCCTCATGTAATTGCTGGAATAGAAAATGGACCGACAAAAGATTATTATGCTGAATATACAAGAGTAAACGAGCTTCTGGATAATCTCGATGAATATGCAGCAAAAATAATACGACAGCGTGGATTTAAGGCACTGCCAAAAGTAAAAAGAAGCATTCAAACGGATAAAACAACTTAATGTATATTTGTATGCCCTTGGACACAAAAATATTTAAAATCACAGAATTCAATTTAAAATATTTTTAGAGCTGGCTCCCCCCCCCCTTTACAGTGGGTTGACCCAACTCTACATCATGCCTATTTAACGGCTTTTTCCGCAAAAGAATTATTCACTATTTTGTCAAAAGGAGGTCTTTCAGGTATCAAATCTGATTTATATGATTGTATTACATCCATAAGTCTATTTAAATCCTGTTCTTTTATAATCGGAGTATCAGCATAGGCCTTTATATTCCTGTAGTTTTTTATTACAGATTTTAGTACATCCTCATCAGTTCCCGGGAAGAAGGATTTTATAGCCTCAGCTACTTCCTCATCACTGTGTTTTTGAACCCATATCTGCCCTTTATGAATGGCATTTGTAAATTTCTGTATTAACTCAGGATTCTTCGATATATAAGACTTAGTGGCAAAATAACAAGTATAAGGCAGTACACCAGCAGATTCACCTACAGAAGCCTGTATATAACCATTTTTATCCTTTTCCAGCATACTGGCAGTGGGTTCAAAAAGAGCCACATAATCTCCTGTATTGGCTTTAAATGCACCTGCTGTTGCAGTATAAGCCAAATTAGTTATTAAATTTACATCTTTTCCGGGCTGTATATTATTTTTTTTAAGTACATATTCTAAAGCCATTTCTGGAACTCCACCAGGTCTTCCGCCAATTATGGTCTTTCCCTTAACGGATTCCCATTTAAAATTCTTCTGCTCACTCCTACCCACTAAGAAGGATCCATCCGTAGCAGTCAATTGAGCAAATAATACAGGAAAATCCTTTCGCTTTTGATTATATATATAAATTACCTGCTCTGGTCCGCAAAAGCCTATATCACAGCTGCCGCTTAATACCTGCTGCATTGTCTTATCTGCTCCCTGACCTGTAGTAAGATCTATATTTATACCCTGTTCTTTAAACATTCCCTTGTTTATCGCCACATACATTGGTGCATAAAATGCAGATCTTGCCACTTCATTCAACTTTATATTAACTACGGAATTAGCACCTTTTTTGCTATTTCCACAAGCTGCAAAAATGGTAACTATAAAAATAAAGCACAATAGAACAGAATAGAGCCCTAATTTTTTTCTTATCATATATCCTCCAAAAAGCAATTTTAATATCTATTCATAATATGAGTATAATGTAAATTGTGTTAAAGCCTTTTGGATTTTCATTTATTTCCATCCTCTACAAGCACTGCCTGGGGAACCAGTTTATTTTTACGGCTCTCCACTGCGACTTCACTTTCCATGGATTTAAATGCCACTGACAACATGAGCTTTAACCTGTTTAACTGATTTACCTCACTTGCACCTGGATCATAATCTATAGTTGCAATATTGCTTCCTGGATACCTTCTTTTTAGTTCCTTTATCATTCCCTTGCCTGTTACATGATTAGGCAGGCAGGCAAAAGGCTGCATACACACAATATTTTTTACTCCGCTTTTTATAAGTTCTATCATTTCAGCTGTCAAAAACCAACCCTCTCCTGTCTGATTTCCAATGGACAATATTTGTGAAGCATCTTTTGCCAGCTGTTCAATATTAGATGGTGGAGCAAACCTTTTGCTGTTTTTCAGTGCATCTCTCATATATCGTCTAAAATATTCAATAAATTTTATTGCCCCTTCATTTATAATTGTACTTAAATAGCTTCCAGACAAATATCTGTGCTTGAATTTAGCATCATAAGCACTGTACAATAAGAAATCCGTCAAATCAGGGACTACTGCTTCGACTCCCTCTTCTTCCAATGTATCCACAATTCTATTATTGGCAGTTGGATGAAATTTAACCAATATTTCTCCCACTACTCCTACTCTTGGTTTCCGTATATCGGTCACTTCCAGATTGTCAAAATCATCTACTATATCGTAAATATTTTCTTTAAATTCTCTGTGAACACCGTTGGCAACATTTCTCTTGCATTTTTCAATCCATCTTTTATAGAGTAAATTTGCAGATCCCGGTATTTTTTCATAAGGTCTCACCCTATACAGTACTCTCATAAATAAATCCCCATATAAAAGCGCTATCATGGATTTATTTATAAGTTTCGGTGTGATTTTAAATCCAGGATTTTTCTCCATTCCAACTACATTCACAGATATTACAGGTATATTTTTCATTCCAGCTTCTTTTAATGCCTTTCTCAAAAAGCCTATATAGTTGGTTGCCCTGCACCCCCCACCTGTCTGGGACATCACTACAGAAGTATTATTCAAATCATATTTGCCAGATTTTAATGCCTCTATCAACTGTCCTACCACTATTATGGAAGGATAACATGCATCGTTATTTACATATTTCAGTCCCTCGTCAACAGCTTTTTTATCAACAGAAGGCAGTACTTCCAAATTATAACCTGAATTTCTAAATGCTTCCTGCAAAAATTGAAAATGTATAGGCGACATTTGTGGACATAATATAGTATGATTCTTTCTCATCTCTTTAGTAAACATCACTTTTTTATAATTGTCCTCAACCCTATGTGGCTTAAAGCCTGCCTTTTCTCGTTCTTCAAGAGCTGCTTTCAAGGAACGTATCCTTATTTTAACTGCTCCAAGATTACTTCCCTCATCAATTTTCAGTACCGTATATATTTTCTCATATTTATTGAGTATTTCCTGAGTTTGATCCGTAGTAACTGCATCCAATCCACATCCAAAAGAATTCAATTGAACGAGCTCCAAATTATCCTGGGTATTTACAAAACTTGCTGCAGCATACAACCTGGAATGGTAAACCCATTGATCTACCACACGAAGCGGCCTCTCCACAATGCCAAGGTGAGCTACTGAATCTTCAGTAAATACTGCCATACCATAGGATGTAATTATATTGGGAATCCCGTGATTTATCTCCGGATCAACATGGTAAGGTCTTCCAGCCAGCACTATTCCCTTTCTTCCAGTTTTTTTAAGATATTCCAGTACTTCCTCTCCCTTTGCCCTTATATCCCTTTTCATTCTTTTATCTTCTTCAAAGGCTTTGTCTACAGCATCGAATATCTCCTTTTCAGGAATGTGAAATTCCTTAAGTTCTTCTACAAGTCTTTTCTTGAGTCTCTCCTTATTGTTCAGTGGTAAAAATGGATTTTTAAAATTAATATGTCTTTCTCTGATTATATCCATATTATTTTTTATAACTTCAGGATAGGAAGTTACCATTGGACAATTATAACTATTATTGGCCTCTTTTTGCTCCTTCTGCTCATATGGTATACAAGGGTAGAATATAAAATTTATTCCCCTCTGTATCAGATTCATTATGTGGCCGTGAACTATCTTGGCAGGATAGCAGGCAGATTCCGAAGGTATAGTTTCTATACCAAGTTCATAAATGCGTTTTGAGGAACGGGCTGACAATTCCACTCTAAACCCCAGCTGAGTAAAAAAAGTAAACCAGAATGGATAGTTTTCATATATGTTCAAAACCCTAGGTATACCTACCTGTCCTCTATTTGCCTCATCTTTTTTGAGAGGTATATAATTAAATATTCTCTTGTATTTATAGTCATAGAGATTCGGTATATCTAAGGTTTTCCTCTCAAGACCTGCACCCCTTTCACATCTGTTTCCAGATATAAATTCTTTTCCATCTGAAAATTTATTTACAGTCAACAGACAATTATTAGCGCATTTCCCGCATCTTCTCATTGTAATTTCCGTTGAAAATCTATCCAGCTCAGCTGAGTTTAACAGTGACGTCTCATGCTCCGGTTCAAATCTTTCCCTGGAAATAATAGCAGCTCCAAATGCCCCCATAAGGCCTGCTATATCCGGTCTTATCACTTCTCGCCCGGATATGATTTCAAAAGCTCTCAATATGGCATCATTATAGAATGTGCCGCCCTGGACTATTATCTTTCTACCTAGTTTCTCAGGATCTCTTATCTTTATTACCTTAAATAATGCGTTTTTTATAACCGAATAGGAAAGTCCTGCTGAAATATCTCCTACAGAGGCTCCCTCTTTTTGGGCTTGCTTAACCCTTGAGTTCATAAAAACAGTACACCTGGAACCCAAATCCACGGGCTTTTTAGAAGTTTCTGCAGACTTAGCAAAATCTTTTACACTCATATTTAAAGACTTGGCAAAAGTCTCTATAAAGGAACCACACCCGGAAGAGCAGGCTTCGTTCAACATTATTTTATCGATTACTCCATCCTTCACTTTAAGGCATTTCATATCCTGTCCGCCAATATCCAATATAAAATCCACCCCAGGCTGAAAGAACTCTGCTGCTTTATAGTGGGCAATAGTTTCAACTTCACCTATATCTACAGATAAAGCTGCCTTTACAAGTCCTTCCCCATATCCTGTAACTGTTGAATTTACTATTTTAGCACCTTCCGGTAATTTTTTATATAAATCTTTCAATATATCCACTGTAGATTTCAAGGGATTACCTCTATTACTTCCATAAGAAGAATACAGCAAATTTCCATACCCATCAATTAGAGCTGCCTTAGTGGTTGTAGAGCCTACATCTATCCCCAGATAACAGTTTCCACTAAATCCTTCCAAACTTCCTCTCTTCACCGAATTCCTGCTGTGCCTTTCTCTAAATTCTTTTAATTCATTTTCATCTTTAAAAAGAGGCCTTAATGTTTGTATATCCTCACCCGAAGACTTATTTAAATTTGGAAGTCTATCTATTAAATTTTTGAAAGAAATAGGTTTTTCATTTTTAGATGAAATCGCAGCACCAAGTGCTACAAATAATTGAGAATTCTCTGGGAAAAACACTTGTTTATCTGTAAGTTTTAAAGTTTTTATAAATCTTTTTCTAAGTTCAGATAAAAAATATAGGGGTCCACCCAGGAATGCTACATTACCCCGTATAGATTTTCCACAAGCAAGTCCGCTTATAGTTTGATTTACCACCGACTGAAACACAGATACTGCAATATCTGACTTATCAGCCCCTTCATTTAAAAGTGGTTGTACATCAGTCTTTGCAAATACACCGCATCTGGCCGCTATAGGATAAATCACCTTATAATTTTTAGCCAGCTCATTTAAACCCTTAGCATCTGTTTGAAGCAGCGATGCCATTTGATCTATAAATGCTCCGGTTCCTCCTGCACAGGTTCCATTCATTCTCTGATCAATTCCGCCCTCAAAGAAGGTTATTTTAGCATCTTCCCCTCCTAATTCTATTGCAACATCAGTATCTGGAATAAATCTTTCTATAGTATTAGTGCAAGCTACAACCTCCTGTATAAAGGGTATATTAAGCCATTTAGATACAGACATTCCTCCAGAGCCTGTGACCATTACAGTGATATCTGAATCCTTTAGCTTTACATAGGCATCTTTAATAATTTTAGCTATAGTATTTTTTATATCAGAAAAATGTCTTTGATATTTTTGATAGATTATACTGTCTTTTATATCCGATACTACTATCTTTACTGTAGTTGAACCTATATCAAGACCTACGTGAAATAAATTTTTCATAATCAATCACCTTTTAAAATTAATAATTTAGACTAATTTTATAGACTTTAAAACAACATATTATCTATAAATTGCAGATGTATGTACATATATTATAACATATGAACATGTATCTGCAATTCTAATATATTCCATTCTAATATATTCTGAATACCCTAATTTTATAATAATATTCCTAATGATGTGGATTTTTAACACCATATTGTACTCATTCATATAATAGATTATAACTTAATTTTACCTTATATTAAATAATATAAAATTAGAATTTCAACCTATCTTTAACACCTTAAAACACAGTTATTAGGAGATGATATCTTGAATAAATTAGTTGTAAACAACATCTATATGAATTATCATTCACCCAAAAACTCTACTAAAGCCTTGGAAAATATAAGTTTTGCTGTAGAGAAAGGTGAATTTTTAAGTATAGTAGGCCCTTCCGGATGTGGTAAAACCACTCTTTTAAATATAATATCAGGTCTTATAAAACCGTCCCACGGCGAAGTATATATAGATGATGAAAAATTAACTTCTTTTTCTTCCAAAATGGGATATATGTTTCAAAAGGATCAGCTGTTTGAGTGGCTGAATGTATGGGATAATGTATTTCTCAGCATTAAAATACAGCATAGATCCACAGTTAAATATAAAAATAAAATAGCTGCCATGTTAAAAAATTATGGCCTGTGGGATTTCATTCATCATTATCCTGAAGAGTTATCTGGAGGAATGAGACAAAAGGTAGCTTTAATAAGAACTCTGGCACTAGAACCGGAATTTCTATTATTAGATGAACCCTTTTCATCATTGGATTACCAAACCAGATTAAACATAAGTGATGAAATATTTAAGATAATAAAAAAAGAAGGTAAAACTGCCATAATGGTAACTCATGATATTTCAGAAGCCATATCAATGTCAAACAGAGTCATAGTTCTTTCCAAAAGGCCTGCAAAATTAAAAAGAATCTACAATATAGATTTTGAAGGGAATCATGATTCCCCCCTAAAATGCAGAGAAGATCCTAAATTTAGAATTTATTTCAATAATATTTGGAAGGAGTTGAACAATTGATTATGGACTATATAAAGGAACGTGAAGTATATTTAAAAAATGTCAATACGCGAAAGAAAAAAATCATAATAAGCAGAATAGCCATTTTAATAGCTTTTTTTATGTTGTGGGAAATTGCTGGAGATTTAGGGTGGGTGGATCCTTTTTTGACAAGCACTCCTTCCAGAATGTTAAAAAACCTGATAAAACTTTATGCTGAAGGAAATCTATTTAAACATATTGGTATAACTTGCATTGAAACAATATTGGGTTTTTTACTCAGCACAATTATAGGTACTTTCATCGCTGTACTCCTATGGTGGTCTGATTTTGTTTCAGATGTATTGGATCCTTATGTAGTGGTATTAAATGCTCTTCCCAAAGTTGCTCTGGCTCCTATAATAATATTTTGGGTGGGTAATGGAATACCTGCTATCATTTTAGTAACCGTATTGATTTCAGTAATTGTAACCATATTGACTGTACTAAATGGGTTTAAAGAAGTGGATAAAGATAAAATTAGGCTTCTTCAAACTTTTGGCTCATCAAAATTTCAGATTTTAACTTACCTTATAATACCAGCTTCCATACCAACATTGGTATCTTCCTTAAAAATAAATGTTGGACTTTCCTGGGTGGGAGTAATAATGGGAGAATTTCTGGTGGCAAAAGAGGGACTTGGATTTTTAATAATATATGGCGGCCAGATATCACAATTGGACACAGTTATGTTGAGTATAATAATTCTTTCAATCTTAGCTTATGCAATGTATGAAGCTGTATCAATAGTTGAAAGAAAGCTGAGAAAAAAAATGTTTCACTAAAAGATTTCGTTAAAATGCCTTTCTGGCATTTTAACTTTTTAAATGGAAAATATTTTAGAATATTTTTTCTAAAAATGGATATAAATTTATTAAGGGATTACAAAATAATATATAATCTAAGGAGGAGTAAAATGAGTTATTTTCAAAAAGCCAATGAGTATTACAATTCAAAAAACTATAAAAGAGCCATTGATATGTATGAAAAGGCAATAAAAATAAAGGATAATGAATCATCTTCACTATACAATTCAGCCGTATGTTTTATAAAATTGAAAGAATACAGAAAAGCAATTGACTTGTTGAATTCCGCAATTAAATTAAAAAGAGAAAGTAAATATTTTTTTAATCTTGGATATTGTTATACCATGTTGAAAGATAATAAAAAAGCTCTCATATACTTTAATAATGCATGGTGTTTAAATAATGAAGACTCAGATTGTGAAAAAGCCATAGATAACATACTTAAAAATTACATAGCAAAATCAAAATAAACAAATACCACTCTTTTTCAAATCAGAGTGGTATTGATCTTTTTGACTTTCTACCATTCTCCTATCACCTGTGCATTTTTGTGATCAACCTGAAATCTTCTGCTGTTAAAATAATTTCCTCCCTTATAAAAAGTAGTATCTACATTTATCCATTTATTCTGTTCTGGAATATAAACTTGATTCCAGGCATGGCTTACCCAGCTTATTCCATTAAATCCCTCGCCAGTTATTAATCTCACTTTCATGTTATTGGCCCTGGCCATAGCTACATACAGGCAAGAATAATCAAAGCAAATTCCCTTTTTGGAATAGAATGTGGGAATCGCTCCTGACTTCACATTAAAATCATTGTTCAACACCTTGTTGGCTTTCTCATTATCATAATTTATATTAGTTCCTATCCAATTGTACAGCATTTCTGCCCTTTCAGTAGTATTACTTCCCTCTGAAGCAAGATCCTTGGCAAAACTGTTGATCTCTGAGTTTGATTTAACACCTTCATCCAGTGTAACTCCGTTATAATATACTATGGTATTTTCATCATTTTTTACTCTATTTAAATTACCTGCATCTTTTACTTCATTTGAATTTGGTTCTCTTATAACTATCTTGAAAGAATTATCCAATACATTTGGCAGTTGTTTTGCAATAGTTGAATTGGTAACAGGTATTATTATTTCCTTGCAGATATAATTATAGGGCTTTGAACCTTCCATATACTTATTTAACTTTGAATTTATATTAAACATGGACATTATATTTAGTACAAATGTAACTAAAAGCACATAACATATCGCCTTAGGAACTTGAGATACCACTCCAAGTATTCTTTTAAAAGTATTGCTTTTGGATCTCAGAAATCTATCTATGCTGTCAAGTACAGGGTAAAATGTAAGATAATTAAGTAAATCTAAAAACAATTTTATAATTTTATAACATATGAACACAAACAGTGGAATTGCAACTGCATATACTATAAAGTTATTGTTCTCAAGATACTGTGAAAGATTGTCGGGTATTAAATTATATATTTTCTCATATATTCCTCCATCATGCTGTATAAATACTTTTTTCCCAAAATATGTGCCCATTATTAAAGATATTATAAATGAAACACTTCTACTCACATCACTTATATCTAACTTCAATGCATTAGAAGAAAACTTAAACAAAAACCCCTTTACAAGGGGATATAAAAATATCAATCCTATCATCAATGTTATAGGATTCACTTTCATAATCATAATCACCTCTAAACGGCAAAAAGTTTCAAATCCAAATAATAAATTTTAATTATATATAGTAA
>NZ_FXYI02000076.1:0-15940 GCF_900184915.1 Clostridium sp. HV4-5-A1G
AATTTTTTTGATTCTCTTAAATAAATATATTATACTTTATGTAGTTATAAAGATAGCATTTAAAATGCTATCTTTATAACTACATAATTACTTTAGCATATCTTCTACTTTAACAGGATATCAGCATCTTTTAACATCCAGTCTATATAAATGCCATATCCTATCTCAGGCTTATTTATAAGTACGTGGGTCACAGCTCCCACCAATTTACCATTTTGAATTATAGGGCTTCCACTCATCCCCTGGACTATTCCACCAGTTTTATTCAGCAGCCTGCTGTCTGTAACCTTTATGACCATACTTTTAGGTCCGGGCAGGTCTTGAGTCAGCAATTTCTGTATTTCTATATCATAGTACTCAGGTGTTCTTCCTGATATAGTAGTGAGGATCTTAGCGGGTCCTTCTTTTATTTCACTTCTCAAACCAATTTTAAGCGGCTCATAATTTACATTCTTAAGTTCTTCATTTCCCTTGCCAAAAATTCCACATTCTGTATTTTTATTTATATCACCTAATTTAAGTTCCTCATTTACAAATATACCTTTTAATTCACCTGGATTTCCCTTAACTCCCTTTTTAATAGATACTATGGATGAGTCAACTATATCTCCCGAATTTATATTCAACTTAGTTCCCGTATCTACATCTACTATGGGATGCCCTAATGCTGCAAACATTCCACTTTTTTCATCATAAAAAGTTAAAGTTCCAATTCCTGCAGTAGAATCTCTTATCCAAAGTCCTATTCTATAATTATTGTCTTCTAGCTCATTTACAGCCTTCACTGTCTTCTCAATTTTATTTCCATTTCTTTCCACAACTATTTTTATATTTTTTCCCTTTGTTCTATTTATTTCAGTCTGAGTCTGCTCAGCATTTTTTACAAAAGTATCATTTACCTTAATTATATTGTCTCCTATTCGTATGCCGGCCAGTGCAGCTGGGCTTGTTACCTTTCCCTGAGGAGTTTGTATATCTGAAAGTGCCACTACTAGCACTCCTTTGGTACTCAACTTTATTCCAATAGGCTGGCCGCCGGGATACACAGTAATATCACTGGCTTTAGCTGCTTTAAATGTTGACTTTGTTTTGATTGCCTGAGATAAACCAATACCTTTATCTATATTTTCAATTTTATAATAAGCACATAACATCATAAACAGGATTGGAATTAACATCCAACGCAATGTGATTTTGACCTTTTTTCTCATGCTTTTACCTCCCGTCTTACATTGCTTTTTCTAGGATTAAGTTGCCCTTTTAAATATGTTATTATGCTATTATATAGTTACATCTATAGTTAATGTATTGTTTTTAAATATAAATTTATACAGAAAGTTAAAAGTCACCTTTTAAGCATTTACTTTAAATGTTTAAAGACAACTTTTTCAATTTTTATTTTCCAATTTTTTTAAATCTGCCATTTTAACAATTTCCTTAGCATGTTCCAAAGTAAGCGGCGTAACCTCAGAGCCTCCTATCATCCTGGCTATTTCATATTGTTTTTCCTGTTCATTCATTCTTTTAACCTTGGTATAGGTTTTATTTTTAATAACCCTTTTTGAAACCCAATAATGAGTATCGGACATAGATGCAATCTGAGGTAAATGAGTCACGCAAAAAACCTGATGTTTTTTTGATATATTGTACATTTTTTCAGCTACACACTGCGCTATTCTTCCACTTATTCCTGTGTCTATTTCATCAAATATAATAGAGGGAATGTGATCTTTATCCACAAATACAGTTTTTAATGCCAACATCATCCTCGACAGTTCTCCACCTGATACAATTTTTTGAAGAGGCTTCAAGGGTTCACCTGGATTAGTCGATATGTAAAAAGTCACTTTATCCATGCCCTTTAAATTGAATTTTTGCTCCAGTTTGACTTCTATTTTAAATACGCTCTTTTCCAACCCTACAAACTTCAACTCGTTTTTAACATTTTTTTCTAAGTCCAGGGCTATTTTATATCTGCATTCATGAAGCTGTTTACATTTCAACTTCATCTTATCTTCTAATTTTAGTCTTTCCAAATTCAAATTTTCTATTATTTTAGAAACATCTTTCATCTCTTCATATTGCTTTTCTATTTTGTTCCTATAATTTAGTATATCTTTTACACTGCTTCCATATTTTTTTTTAAAACCATTTATCTTGTATATTCTACTATTTATAGCTTCTAATTCTCCTGCATCATAGTAAAAATTATCCTTTATATCTCTTATATCCTCTATACACCCTTCTATGTTATAATAACTATCCTTGAGAGAGTCTGATATATCCTTTACCTTGGAAACAATGTTTTCTATGGAAGCAAGCTGCTTTATAACCATACCTAAACTGTCATATATGGAGCCTTTATCTCCATTGCTGCTATAAAGGCTTGCATAACAACTGTTTATAGTATTGTTTATTTTTTCGGAATTTGAAAGTATCTTAAACCTTTCATTTAATTCTTCTTCTTCCCCCTCTTTTAAATTAGCAGAGTCAATTTCGTCTATCTGATATTTCAAAAAATCAACAAGTTTTTCCCTATCCTCACTCTTACCAGAAAGATCCTGTATTTTATTCTCTATATGAATTAAATCTTTATAATCCTTTTCATACTGCCTTAACATGCTGCCAATGGAACTCTCCCCATAGTAATCTAAATAATATATATGATTTTCCTCTGAAAGTAGATTTTGATTATCATGTTGTCCATGTATATCCAGCAAAGTACTGCTTATATGTTTTAAGTTTGCCATCAAGATTGATCTTCCATTGACCTTTGCCACAGTTCTTCCAGACTGAAAAGATTCTCTGCTTATTATGACTAGATTTTCATTGGAGTCAATTTCTTCTTCTTCTAAAACTTCCAAAGTTTTAGGATTCTCTACAGTAAAAACCGCCTCAACAAAAGTCTTTTTTTCTCCTGTTCTTATTAAGTCCCTATTGAACTTTCCTCCCAATACATAATTTATGGCATCAATGAGTATGGATTTACCAGCTCCCGTTTCTCCAGAAAGTACGTTAAATCCCGATTCAAAAGATATACTTAATTTTTCTATAAGTGCAAAATTTCTTATGTTTAACTGGAGTAACATGAGCAACCCTCCTATCCAGAAATCATCTTTTTCATCCTTTGAGTTATACTTAAAGCTTTTTCATTATCTCTTGCCATGACAAATATAGTATTGTCCCCAGCTAAGGTTCCCGCTATTCCAATAAAATTCAGTGAATCAATAGCTTCTGCTGCCGCCGGAGCAGAACCTGAAATAGTCTTTATCACTACAAAATTATTTACATTTTCAACACTTATAACTGTTTGAGAAAATATATTTATAAGTTTATTTGACAGAACATTTTCCGTATGCGATATAGTGGCATATTTATATCGTCCACTATCAGCCAGTACCTTTATAAGTTTTAATTCCTTTATATCTCTTGAAACAGTTGCCTGCGTTACATTCATTCCACTTTTTTTAAGTTTTTCTGCAAGTTCCTCCTGGGTTTCAATATCATTTGAATTAATGATTTCCAATATTTTGGCATGCCTAGTTACCTTCATATATCTCACCTTCACATCCTTTTGCCTTAAATGTAATTTTCTCCTTAAGTGTATTAAAATAATCATTATTGTCAAATTTAATAAGTTTTCTCTTGTTTTGAGATCTTTCTATTTTTATAGGTCCAAACCCATTTACTTCAATACACTGCTGGCCGTCTACGGATAAATATACATTCTCAAATTTTTTTTTCGATGTTATGCTTATACGTGACCTGCTGTCCAGTATAATAGTTCTTGCAGTTAAAAATTGTGAATACATAGGCGTCAGGCACAGTACATCTAAAGATGGGTGTATTATGGGGCCTCCTGCAGATAAATTATAGCCAGTGGAACCTGTGGACGTACATACTATAATACCATCCCCATTAAATGTATTGTAGAAAGCACCATTTATATAGATATCATATCTCTGTATACCTGAATCGACTTTTCTACACAGTACTACATCATTCAGACCATCATAGCTTTTAACGCCATTCCCATCATCATAACTGCACTGTATCATATCTCTTTCCTCTACTGTATATTTTCCCATAAACAGTCTATTTAAGGCTTCTTTGACGTTACTTATCTCCACCTGAGCTAAAAATCCCAAATGCCCTATGTTTATTCCCAGTATAGGTGTCTTTGATTTAAGTACATTTTTAGATGTATTCAGTATAGTGCCATCTCCACCCAATACTATAATCACATCTAATCTATTGCTTTCATTTTCATCCAATCCTACGCAGTCCTCATATACGTTTATATTGACATTATTATCTATATTATGTATATTTTTTATTATAAAGTTCAACATTTGTTTATTCAAGTCTTTTGTTGTATTGACATTAATACCTATATTTTTCATAGTTCCTCCCCATTGAGCTCACCATGTGATGTTTCTACTATTTTAATTATATCCTCGTCTTTAAATAATCCATTAAAATCCTTTTTCTTAGTAAAATATATGAGATATTCTATATTCCCCTGGGGACCTTTTATGGGAGAATAATCCAATAAAATTATTTTCAAACCCTTTTCTTTTAAAAATTTTGCAATATCATTTATAACTTCTATATGCGTCGATTTTTCTCTAACAACACCCTTTTTCCCCACTTTTTCTCTTCCTGCTTCAAACTGCGGCTTGATAAGTGCCACTACACTGCCATTGTCTTTTAATAAATTCATAACTGCCGGTATAACTTTTTTTAGCGATATGAAAGAAACGTCTATACTGGCAAAATCAGCAGCTTCTCCTATCTGATCCGGAGTTACATATCTTATATTGGTTCTCTCCATACAAACTACCCTTTTATCTATTCTGAGCTTCCAGGCAAACTGCCCGTACCCTACATCTATGGAAAACACTTTTTTAGCCCCATTCTGAAGCATACAGTCAGTAAATCCACCTGTAGATGCACCTACATCTACACAAACCTTATTCTTTAAATTTATGTGAAATTTCTCTATAGATTTTTGTAATTTTAATCCTCCACGGCTTACAAAGGGAAGTTTTTCTCCTCTAAATTCAATATTTGAACTCTCTTTTATTTTTTGTCCGCACTTATCCACTCTCTGCCCATTTACAAATATTTCTCCAGCCATAATGCTTGCCCTGGCTTTTTCTCTGGAAGGAAATACACCTTTATTTACCAGAAGTACATCCAACCTCTCTTTTGATTCTGACATAATAAACTCCCTCACACCTTTAAAATACATGGCTCAATGCTTCTGTTTTAAGTACAGCACTTTCAATTCCCCTTGCATCCAATCCATACAATTTATATAAAATGTCAACTTTGCCATGCTGCACAAATTCATCTGGAAATCCTAAGTTTACCACTTTAATTTTATTATCTTTGGTATTTACATATTCCAGTATATAGGAGCCCAATCCACCTCTTACTACATTATCCTCAATGGTTATAATGGTTGCTCTTTCTTCTATTAATTGATTGAGCATGGTTTTATCAATTGGTTTGGCAAAACAGGCACTTATAATTTTAATATCTATATTCCTTTCTTTAAGCCTCTGCGATGCCAAAACTGCATGCTGTACCATTTTGCCCTGAGCTATCAATGCTATTTTACCTTTTCCTGATACATATTCCCATTTTCCAATATTAAAGTTTTTCAATGGTTTAAGAAGTATATCATCCCCTCCTCTTGGATATCTTATAGCTATAGGAAAATTTTGTTTCAATGCCCACTTTAACATATAAGGCAATTCATCTATACACTTAGGCGACATGATAGTCATATTTGGCATCTGAGTCAGATATGACAGATCAAATATGCCCTGATGGGTTTCTCCATCTTCTCCTACAATGCCGGATCTATCAACTGCAAAAACTACGGGAAGATTCTGCATACATACATCATGAAGCAGCTGATCATAGGCCCTTTGCAAAAAAGTAGAATAAACTGCAAAAACAGGTTTTAAACCTGAACTGGCCATTCCTGCCGCCAGCGTAACTGCATGCTGTTCTGCAATACCCACATCAAAAAATCTTTTTGGAAATCTTTCTGCAAAATTTTTAAGACCTGTACCATCCCTCATGGCAGCAGTTATGGCTACTATTCTTTTATCCTTCTCTGCCAGACTGCTCATTTCAGCTCCAAAGGTTTTAGAATAGGTATTGATTGAAGTTTTCACCAATTCCCCACTGCTGCAATTAAATGGACCTATTCCATGAAATTTGCCTGGATTCTTTTCGGCGAACTCATACCCTTTCCCCTTTTTGGTTATTATATGTATGAGAACTGGATTATTTAGTTTTTTAGCTGAATTAAGAACTTCCGTAAGTTCTTTTATATTATGTCCATCTATGGGGCCTAGATACTTTATCCCCATATCCTCAAAAAACATTCCCGGAACAACCATTTGTTTTATTCCATTTTTGAGTTTTTCAAGATACTTTGCCATTCCTTCCCCAATATTCGGTATCTTTTTTAACTTATTTTCCACTTCTTTTTTAAACTTGTTATATTTAGGATCTATCCTGATTTTATTCAGATATTTAGATACTCCCCCTACATTTTTCCCTATGGACATCTGATTGTCATTTAATACTATTATAAGTTTTGTCTTCCTGTATCCCACATCATTTAGAGCTTCCAGCGCCATTCCTCCTGTTAAGGCTCCATCTCCTATGACTGCAATCACATTATAATTCTTGTGTTCTAGATCCCTTGCCCTTGCCATACCAAGGGCTGCAGATATGGAAGTGCTGCTGTGCCCGGTTTCAAAAAAATCATATACACTCTCATTTCTTTTAGGGAATCCACTTATTCCCCCAAACTGCCTTAAAGTATCAAAACTATCCTTTCTCCCTGTTAGAATTTTATGCACATAAGCTTGATGACCTACATCCCATATAAGTTTATCGTGATTTAGATCAAATGCACTGAACAAACTCAATGTAAGTTCTACAACTCCCAAATTAGAAGCCAGGTGCCCCCCTGTCTTAGATACCTTGTCAATTAAAAATCTCCTGATTTCCACAGCAAATTGTTTTTTCTGGTTAAGAGACATTTTTTTTATATCATTTATATCTTTATATCTATCCAGCAAACTAAGCATTTTCATCTATCCTTTTTTATTAATAAAATCACTTTACAAATATTTTACACAGAAAATTATTTTTCTCTATTTAATAAAAATAAAGTTAAATTCTCTAACTGAGATGTATCCTTTTTAATTTCCTTCAGTACATCCATGCATTCACCTGTAATTGAATTACACATTTCCCTGCATTTATTCAATCCATAAGTGGTTATAAAAGTAGTTTTATTATTATCCAAATCACTCTTCGTTTTTTTACCTAAAACAGCAGTATCTCCTGTTATATCCAATATATCATCCTTTATTTGGAAGGCCAATCCTAATTTTTCACCATAATACCCCAACTTGCTTATATCCTGCTTGTCGGCAGACGCATGTACTGCTGCTGAAATTATAGAGCCCTTTATAAGAGCCCCGGTCTTTTTGCTGTGCATATAATAAAGTTGATCTATTGGTATCTCAGTATTTTCACTCAATATATCCACTGTCTGACCGCCCACCATTCCCTCAGCACCTGCACTTTCAGAAATAATACTGCAGGCCTTTAAAGCATTTTGTCCCCTTCCAATACAATGCCTGAACATCAAATTCATGGCTTCATTTAGAAGTCCATCTCCTGCCAGCATGGCAATGGCTTCGCCAAATATTTTGTGATTGGTGGGCTTACCCCTCCTCAGATCATCATTGTCCATAGCCGGAAGATCATCATGAATCAGAGAATAAGTATGTATCATCTCTATAGATGCTGCTACATCTATCACTTCACTGTAATTATCCCTGTAGAGCATATAAGTTAAAAGGAATAATATAGGCCTTATTCTCTTCCCACCCGCATTTAAGCTGTATTCCATAGCTTCATACACTCTTTTATTATAAGAACCTTTTCCCTTCATATAGTCTTTTAAATATTCATCCACTTCACCTTTTAGTTTTTCAACTATACCATTATTGACTTTCATTAATAAACTCTCCTCATTCCTATTACTATTTACTATTTATCCGAAGGTTGTCTTTTTCTTTAAAATCTTTTTCTCCCTCTTCAGTAAGAATTTTTATCTTTCCTTCTGCTTCATTTAGCATTTTATACAATTTATTACAGAGTTTTATTCCATCTTCATAGTTTTTTAAGCTCTGTTCCAAAGATAATCCGCCTGTATCCATTGAATTTACTATGTTCTCTAACTCCAGCATGATACTTTCATAACTTTCCTTTTTTCTAGGCATAATTACCCTCCTTTTTTAGATGCGGTTAAATTTGAATTCACCATCTCCATCTTTCATTATGACTTTAACCCGCTTTTTTTTATTCAATTCCTCTATAGTATTTATTACATTATTATGTTCGTCTTCTATTATAGAATATCCTCTGTTTAATACATTTAACGGATTATGGGCTGAAAGCAGAGAATTTATTTTAGTGAGCTTCTCCTTTTCTTCATTAACCTTTGTATTCATCTTTAAATTCAACATTTGTTTAAACTTATCTATAGTTTCATATTGATTTATTATATAGACCATGGGATTATAGGATTCCAAACTTTTTTTCAACAGAAATAATCTATCTCTTTCACTGTTTACTCTGTTCCCGATATAATTAGAGATCACATTTTTATAATTTAACAGCCTCTGCAAGAATTCATCCATGTTAAATACTGCAATTTCAGCAGCAGCAGAGGGAGTTGGTGCCCTCCTATCCGATACAAAATCCGCTATAGTATAGTCAATCTCATGTCCGACTCCTGTTATTATAGGCTTCTTCGAATTATATATGGCTTCTGCCAGCTTCTCGTCATTAAAACACCAAAGTTCTTCTATAGAGCCTCCTCCTCTAGCTATAATTATAAGCTCCACATCCTCTATAGAATTCAATTTATAAATACCCCTTATTATATCTTCACTGGCATTTACTCCCTGTACCAATGCTGGATAAATTAAAATCTTCACTTTATCATTTCTTCTTTTAGTAACATTTATTATATCCCTTATAGCCGCTCCAGTAGGCGAAGTAATAACACCTATTTTTGAAGCGCAAGCTGGTATTTTCTTTTTATGTCTTTCATCAAACAGACCCTTTTTATCCAACTCAGCTTTCAACTTTTCAAAAGCCATGTACAATTCTCCTATGCCATCCGGTTTCATTTCACTGCAATAAAGCTGATATACTCCTTCTTTTTCGTAAACAGATATTCTCCCTTTAGCTACAACTTTCATGCCATCTTCAGGCAGGAAATTCAATTTGCTGGCTGAATCTCTAAACATAACACAATTTATTCTACTGTATTCATCCTTTAAAGAAAAATACATATGTCCGCTACTGTGAAGTTTAAAGTTGGAAATTTCTCCTTTAATAGAACAATTGGCAAGTATAAAATCACTGTCAAATGCCTTCTTTATGTATCTATTAATATCAGACACCGTCAACGTCTTAATGTACATAGCACTTATCCTCTCAATATCTTATTCTTACACATTTTTATCCAATTATCATTTTTCCCTTATCATATTTCCAAGCACGCCATTTATAAAAGATGCAGATTTATCTGAAGAATATTTTTTAGCCAGTTCTATAGCCTCGTTTATGGACACCTTCTCTGGTATGCTATTTTCATATAAAAATTCATAAGTACAAATTCTCAAAATTGCCACATCAACTTTAGATAATCTGTCCAATTTCCATTTTCTCAAATACTTTTCAATCTCTTTGTCAATAGTATTCTTGTTCTCCTCTATACCCTTTAGAACTCTTATTATATACTGTGTGTCCAAATCTTTTAAATCACTGATTTTTTCTCCATAGAATTCTTCCTGATTATACTCTGCTGAATTTTTCTCTTCTCCCACGGCATTTTCCTTTAAACTCATTATGATATTACTGGATTTTTCTTTATTTATAGTCATTTGAAATAATAATTTCATAGTCAATTCCCTGGATTTCTTTCTATTCATTTTTTCCTCCTACTTAAATGTAGCCTATAAAAATAATTATTGTCATTTCAGATACAATTATACTTAAACTAATATACTAGTTCAAGTTTATTTGTATAAAAATAGTGCACCCTTAAATCAGCGGGTGCACTACCTATTTCACTCTTCTACATCATCATTACTTTCTTCTGTTTTGGGAATCATAACATTTTGTACATGTATGTTTATAGCCGAAACATCAAGGCCCGTCATAGATTCAACTGCCCTTTTTACATTTTCTTGAACTTTCAAAGCTACATCTGGAATTCTAACTCCATATTCCACTACCACATATAAATCTATAGCTGCACTGTTTTCGCCTACATTTACTTTAACACCTTTAGATAAATTTTTTTTACCCGACAGTATTTGAGTAATTCCTCCCACAAGGCTGGCACTCATTCCAACTATCCCATCTATCTCAGTAGTAGCAAGGCCCGCAATCACACCTACAACTTCATCAGATATTTTTACAATACCCATATCTATTTCATTATTCGTATTTTCTTCCATTGTTGCACCTCCTAGATTTTCACATCATCGAAAGACCCACGTTATATATATTATAGCAAAGGAATATTTTTTTTACAATTACTTATTTTATGTAATACTCTACGTCCTTTAACCCTGTTTAACTTCTATTTCCACATCTTGAATCTTAGACACACTCATGACTACATCTTTTATCACTCTTGTATCCTTATCTGACAATTTATTCTTTCCCTTAACTATTACTCTGACTTTGTTATCTTCTATAGAACATATCACATCTTCATATCCCTTGCTCTTTAGAATATTTTCTATTTTCATCTCATAATTCGTATTCATTGCCAATTCAGTATACTTTTTCTCTGCATCTGCACGGTTTTCCTTGGATGCATTAGTATCATCTATGAGACTTTTTAAAGTCTGAAGAGTTTCAGCATTTTTTTGATCTCTGGTAAGTCTTGTTTCCTCAAAAAACTGGGACTTAGACTGAGTTTGTGTTGTATTCTTAGTATTGTTGTTGTTAAGAGATATGGTACTTTTGCCGCTTTCATTGTCTACTCCATTTACATAATTTATAGGACTATTTAATTTTGTAGCAACAACTCCAACACAGATAATCAGTGCTAAAAGAGTCACAATAATAACAGCTTGTTTTTTATTCATTTTCAATTCCCCCCATCTACCTTCTAAAAAAATTATATGCACAAAGATATATTTATATACTATTTTTTCATAGGATATACATTCACCTTATCCTGGGATATTCCAAATAAATCAGTAACAGCTTTGGATATTCTAAGTTCAGTTACCTTGTCTTCAGCTCCTTCAGCCACAACGCATACCCCCATTACTTTTGGATTATAAGTTTTAAGTATAAGAGGTTCTGACTTGCTGCCATCATTTGTGGTTACTACTGTACTGCCGTTATTTTTTTGAGTGGTATTTCTCGTTCCCCCTGAATTGTCTTTTTCCTCTGTAGTATTGGTTGAGTCATTTATATTAACTGCCGGCACATTTTCCTCTCCACTTTCAAAACTTACCATAACTTCTACCTTCCCCACACCATCTATCTGCTCCAGTGTATTTTTCAGATTATCCTGTATAGATTTTTCATAATTATCAGAACCATTTTGGGAGGCTTCACTTTGACTTTGGTTTTGATTTCCCCCATTGCTTTGTCCGTTATCACCGTTTATATTGCTGCTAGAAGTGCTGCTGGAGGTGTTCTTACCGTAATCGCTAAAAAGGCTGACAGCAGCAATTATAAGCACTCCCATAAGAAACACTATGGCTAAATTTATAATATTCTTCTTGTCAGTATGAATTTTGTGATTGTTGTCTTTGGTAATTTTGTTTAACCATTTTTTTAAATTCATAGATTTACCTCCTACTAAGAATTTACGTGTATAATATCCTTAGATACACTTAATTCCTGGCTTAAATAAGTTTTTATCTCTGAAGCCTTTTGACTATTTTCAGAATTCAAATTATCTACAGATGCAGTTTCACCACCTATCTCAACCTTTTTTATTTTTTCTACATTGCCATTTTTAATTTTTACATTTATATTTTTTATATATACCATATTATTTTTCTCATCATACCCTGCTCCCACTTTAATTTCATATTTTCCCTCCGGATATTTTTCTTCAAGATTTTTCTCACAGCTGTTCTGCAAGTTTGCCTCAAAGGTTTCTATAGTCTCTGATATATTTTCCTGCTTATACTTGTCAAATTCACTGGAAGATTCTTTAGTCCCAAAATCTTTATTAAAGTCCTCCACGGCTTTTTCAGTATAGCTGTTTATATTAAAATCCCTATTGAATACTTTTATTATGGGATTGATAAATACTGTAATAAGAATCAGTCCCAGTACAAATTTACAATATTTCTTCATACTGTTATCCGGGAGAATCATCTCCACTGCTATTATAAAAAATACAGCAGTACATACACTTATCAGCCATTCTCTTAAAGATTGAAGCACGCATCTCCACCTTCCTTCACATCATAACCTTTCCCGCCGATGCCAGCATGGCTATCATTATAAAAAACATCACAGACACACATATTAAACAGGCCATTACAAGAATAAGAGAATCTCCTGCAGAATTTATACAATTTACCAGTCTTCCGTCACTTATGGGTTCTATAAGAGCTGCAGTGATCTTATACAAAACTATCATAATAATCAATTTAATTATAGGAAAAAGTAATATGATAATGATGATCAAAAGCCCTAGACTGCTCAGTGCATTTTTCAGCAAAAAGGAATATCCTGCTACAGTGGCCACTGCATCTGAAAGGCTTTTACCAACTACTGGTACAAAATTGTCCACTGCAAATTTAGCCGTTTTTACAGTAACCTCATCGATGCTCTTTGAAGTTATGCCCCTTACAGTCACAATACCTATAAATACGGTCATTATAATCCCCTGAGCCCACAGTGCACATTGATTTAAAAGTTTAGTAAGCTTATCTATCTTATATTCCGAAGATAAATTGTTCACAAACTGAAGTACAAAAGACATAGATATTATCGGTATTATAATATCCATAAACAAATTTGCACTTATGTTAATAGCGCCTATTATAATTGGATCCATAATAGAAGCTTCCACAAATCCACCTACGGCCGCTATTAGAGTTATAAGTATTGGTATAAGTGCTACCATAAAATCTGTCATTTCCTTTATGGTGGATCTGGCGATATCCACCCCTATATAAAAACTCTTTGCCATTATTATTATAATAAGTGAATAACAGGCAAAGTAAGCTATATTGGATAATCCCTCACCGCTAAAGGCTCTCTGTAAATTTGTGAGCAGTGCACATATGAGTGCAATGACTATCAAAAGTACCAAAAGTTTTATACATGCTGACATTTCCCTAAGTCCATAGGATATCAGTATATTCATGATTTTTTTAAGTGATATTTTCCCATCTCCACTTTTTATAAAATTCTTCACATAATCTTTTGCATCCAGATCTTTTAAAACTTCATTTTTTGTTTTCATATTGGATATATAGTTATAAAAATTTTCAATTTGCTGTTCTTGAGCTTCACTTTCCTTATTTCCCGTTCCATTTTGAGATGTATTCTCCAGTTGGGCATTATCCTGTATATTGGTGTTCACTGTATTGGTGTCAAAAGCTTGTACATTAAAGCCCATTATTAAACTTAAAAATAAACCTATAAGTAAACTCACTATAACATTCTTCATATTAACACCTACATAATTTTTAAAATTGACTGTAACACAGCCATAAGTATAGGAATTGCAAGTACTAAAATTAAAATCTTACCTGCAAATTCAACCTTTGCTCCTAAATTTCCCTGTCCAGCATCTCTACATATTTCACTGCAAAAAGAAGCCAGATACGCAATGGCAAGTATTTTAAATACAGTAGTTAAATAAACAAAATCTATATTTGCCTTAACTGCCAACTGCTGGATAAATTGAAGTATGGCTGTTATCTTTGTTATCATAAATAAAAATATAATAACTCCGGCAACTATACTTATGTATACTGCTATATCATCTCTTTTTCCCTTAAACAGAAGAGTTATAAACAAGGCAATAAAGGCAAAAGCTACTATTTTAATTATCTCCATAATCTTCTCCTAAAGCTGAAACATAGTCCTGACGGCATTAAACAATTTACTCACCAAATCTATCACCATCATAAGTACAATTAAAATTCCAGTAAGATTTGTCAACACTGCATAATCACCTTTGCCGCTGGCCTCTAACACTTTATTTATAAGTATGACAATTATGCCCACTCCAGCTATTTTAAAAATTAAACTTATGTCCATCATTTGATTTTCTCCCCTTTTTCATTTCTTATGGAATTTATCTAAATACACACATATTGCCACTCAGACTGAAATTATCACTATCACAGCTCCCAGTGAAAACCCAAGACACCTATACATCTTTAAATTTTTATTCATTGCAATTTTTGAAACTTCAATTTGATTTTTTATGTTGTCCAAAGTCAGTGAGAACATTCTTTTTTGTCCCTCTATATCTGATTCTCCAAGTGTTTTTGATAAATCCAATATTGCAGATATATCTTCATTTTTCAAACTTAAAATTTCTCTTTTATCACTAAATGCACATTTAAAAGCCTCATATACATTGTCAACGGAATTACTGTAAAGCATAGATGATATATCTTTAAAAACATCTTTAATGGGATCAATACTTTTTAACGCTGTATTTAAAATGGCATCCGGCAGCGGAGTATGCGTATACATGATTTCATTTTGAAGCTGATGAATACATCTCTGCATTTCTTTTAATTGTTCCACCCTTTTTTTGAAAATTCCTCCGTAAGTAAATCCTATTCCAGTGGAAGCAAATATTATCATAATATACCCCAAAATCTTCAGCATTTCATCTCCTCCATATTACAGAACTATTTGTAAAATCATACACATATTCAACTGTACCGGAACCTTTTCTGCTGCTCAATACTATGGCCCTTTTAAATATTTTATTATCCACTATTTCCTTAAAAACCGGCCTTCCGTACAGATCTTCTATTCCATAACCATGAATAGTTACAATCAAGCTTATTCCAGAATTCAATGCTGTTAGAATACTTTCCATATCCTTATAAGTTCCAATTTCATCACAAACTATGACGTCCGGTGACATGCTTCTAATAGCCATAATTATGCCCTGACTCTTGGGGCATCCATCAAGTACATCAGTTCTAATTCCCAGATTCATCTGCGGAATCCCATTAAAACAAGCCCCTATTTCACTTCTCTCATCTATTACACATATTTTTTTACCCGTAAGGCCTATATTCTGCATACCTCCAGATATATTTCTCACAATGTCTCTTATAAGAGTGGTTTTTCCACCCTTAGGAGGTGAAATTATTATAGTATTTATTATCTCATCTTCTCTTGTCAAAAACTTCATAATGGAATCAGAACAGTTGACAATTTCCCTACATATTCTGATGTTTATAGATGCTATATCTTTTATGGTCTTAACTTCACCTTTTTCAATAATACATCTCCCACATATACCCACTCTGTGACCGCCTTTGATAGTTATATAACCCTGCTTAATTTCTTCCTCAAAGGCATATATAGAATAATTGCTCATTCTCTGAATTATTATTTTTAGATCTTCCATCCTGGGTATATATCCACACACAACCTCTTTCAATCCTAATTGGAGTATTAAGGATCTATTGACCCTTATCCTTATTTCCTGTAAATAAGGGGACTTTATTAAATCTCCAATAGCAGTCTTTAAATTTTCCGGTAAAATGTTTAATATCTCCTTAGTATATATCTTTCTCATCTCCTTTCTTTATATTAATTCCTATTTTCATTTTTAAAAAATTATTCCATATAAATA
>NZ_FXYI02000077.1:0-15899 GCF_900184915.1 Clostridium sp. HV4-5-A1G
ATTGATAATTGTCTAAATAATAGTATAGTATAATATAAAAACATATTTATCGAGAGACTTGTTTATAGTATTAGAAACAGAAGAGCAGGTTAAAAAATTAACCCCAAATTTTTCTAAGATGGTAAAACTGGATAAGGGGTTAGGAGTTATTGTTACAGCTAAAGGTACAGATGTGGATTTTGTGTCACGTTGTTTTTATCCAAAACTCGGTGTAAATGAAGACCCTGTAACGGGGTCAGCACACAGCAATTTGGTACCATTTTGGTCACGGATATTGAATAAAAGGGTAATGGTAGCTAAGCAGTTATCAGAACGTGGGGGAATATTGTACTGCAAGATGGCTGGAGATAGAGTTAAAATAAGTGGAAGAGCTGTACCTTATATGATAGGAGATATTAATATTATTCAGAATTGACAAAAAATTTTTATATAGTATAATTTAATTAAATAAAAGTTAACATAGGTCACTTATATAAGCTCATAATGAGGTTGAGCGTTTCTACCAGCTACCGTAAATAGTTGATTATAAGTATATTTAGAGATAGGTATATTATAATTATTTTTCGGTAGCTGGTTTTTTTATACCTTTCTCTAAATGAGAAAGGAGAATATTAATGAGAAATAGAGTGAAAAAACAAAGTGCAGCAATGGGAAATGAAAAATCGGATATTGTATTAAAAGGAGGCAATATAGTAAATGTATTTACAGAAGAAATAATTAAAGGCGATGTGGCCATTGTAGAAGATACGGTCGTTGGAATTGGCAAATATAGTGGAGAAAAAGAAATAGATTGTACTGGTGAGTACATTGTACCGGGTTTTATAGATGCCCATATGCATATGGAATCAACCATGGTCATGCCCCTTGAACTGGCAAAAGTGATTCTCAAATGGGGAACTACCACGTTGATTGCTGATCCCCATGAGCTGGTTAATGTAAGAGGTGAGAAGGCGTTGGATTTTTTGTTGGATGCCACGGAGCATATACCTCTTAATATATATATAATGATACCTTCATCGGTACCAGCTACTCAATTCGATACCAATGGAGCAGGTAAATTTCTTGCAAAAGATATGAAAAAATACAGAAATCACCCTAGAGTTCTTGGACTTGGGGAAGTTATGTGTTTTCATGATGCAATAGAGGGTAAAAAGGAGATAATGGATAAAATTATTCTGTTTGAGGATAAGATTATAGATGGACATGCTCCTGAAATAAAGGGGAAAGAAATCCAGTCCTATCGTATGGCAGGCATTGACGATGATCATGAATGTATTACTTTTGAGGAAGCACTTGAAAAGATGAGGTCGGGTTTTCACATTTTAATAAGAGAGGGAAGTGGAGCTAAAAATTTGGAAACCATTGTAAAGGGAATTCTTCATGAGAAACTTCCTTTTGAACAATGCATGTTTTGTACTGATGACAAACAGTTAGACGATATTGAGAAGGAAGGTCACATAAGTTATAATATAAAGAAGGCTATTGAGCTTGGGGTACCACCTATTAAAGCAATTAAAATGGCTACCTATTACCCAGCTGAGTTTTACGGACTTAAAAATCATGGAGCCGTTGCCGCAGGGTATATGGCAGATATCGTGGTTTTGAAGGATTTAAATCAGGTAAAAGTGGATTTTGTTTTAAAATCTGGACATATTATAGACGATAATTATCTATCTCTGTTTAAATATGAAATTAAAGAAAAAGAAATGTTAAATACAGTTATTTTTAAGTCTATTGATGAAGAAAGATTGCTGCTGAAAAGGAAACAGAAAAATCACGTAATAGAAATTGTAAAAAGACAACTGACAACAGAACATCTTTTTGAAAAAATTCCAGGAAAGGGAGATATTTTTGTACCAAATGGGGACTATAATAAACTCTGTGTAATAGAAAGGCATGGAAAGACAAATCATGTATCAGTAGCTCCATTAAAAGGATTTGGAATAGAAAGAGGTGCAATTGCAACTACGGTGTCTCATGATTCCCATAACATTATAGTTGCCGGCGATAATGACGGAGATATAGTTGCTGCAGTTAATTGTTTAAAAAAACTACAGGGCGGATATGTCATTGCCTCAAATGGAAAGATAATTGAAAGTTTGCCTCTTCCAATTGGGGGATTGATGAGTAATCTGCCAAGTGGTGTAGTTCAGAGGAAAGTAAAGACTATGATTGATACTGCCAGGAAAATGGGAGTTCATGATGGAATAGATCCTTTTATTACTTTGTCATTTATGGCACTTCCTGTCATTCCTAAAATCCGACTTACGGATAAGGGCTTATTTGATGTGGAGAAAATTGAAATGATAACAGAAAATTAAGAAGTGCAATTATGCAATTAAATATATTTGGGAGGATAACTATGAGATCTGATAATTTATATAATCCATATAAAACGTCCAGGGCTGTATCCTATGGGAAGAATGGGATGGTAGCTACTTCACAGAATTTTGCAGCAGAGGCTGGGTTTGAGATTCTAAAAAATGGAGGGAATGCTGTAGATGCTGCTGTGGCTGCAGCAGCAGCCTTAACTGTATGCGAACCCACTTCCAATGGAATTGGAGGAGATGCTTTTGCGATAGTTTATTATAAGGGAAAACTCTATGGCTTAAATTCCAGTGGACCCTCACCAGAAAAAATATCTGTGGATATGTTGAGAAGTAAGGGGTATAAACAAATGCCGAGGTTCGGATGGGCACCTGTAAATGTTCCAGGTATTCCTGCTGCATGGTCGGCGCTTTGGAAAAGATTTGGGAAGCTTCCTTTTGAAAAACTTTTAGCACCTGCTGTGGAATATGCAGAAGAAGGTTATCCTGTTACGCCTACTGTAGGGCACCTTTGGGAAAAATCCTACAGAGAATTCAAACATTATTTGAAAGGTGACGAATTTAAATACTGGTTTGAAACTTTCTCACCTAAGGAAAGAGCACCTAGGATAGGAGAAATTGTAACTTTAAGGGATCACGGGAAAACTTTAAAAACTATAGCTGAGACCTTAGGAGAAGCTTTTTACAGGGGAGAACTGGCGGAAAAAATAGATAAATTCTCCAAAGATACTGGTGGATACATAAGAAGAGAGGATCTTGAAAAATTTCAACCGGAGTGGATGGATCCAATAAGTGTAAATTATAGGGGCTATGATGTATATGAAATGCCTCCAAATGGACAGGGAATAACAGCTTTAATGGCACTTAATATACTGAAGGGGTTTGAATTTGGTGAAAAAGACTCAGTGGATACCTGTCACAAGCAGATTGAAGCCATAAAATTGGCTTTTGAAGATTCTTTAAAATATGTTACTGATGCAAAAAAAATGAAAGTCAATATAGGAGACTTATTATCTGAATCTTATGCAGAAGAGAGAAGAAAGCAAATAACAGAAACTGCTTTCATGCCCAAGGTGTATAAAAATATAAACGGTGGAACTGTTTATCTTGCCACTGCAGATGGCGAGGGAAACATGGTATCTTATATACAGAGCAATTATATGGGTTTTGGTTCTGGCTTGGTTGTACCTGGAACGGGAATTGCCCTTCACAATAGGGGAAATAGCTTTTCACTTGATCCAAATCATGTAAATTTCCTGGAACCTGAAAAGAAACCCTACCATACTATAATTCCAGGATTTTTGATGAAAGGTAATAGGCCCATAGGTCCCTTCGGAGTTATGGGAGCATTTATGCAGCCGCAGGGGCATATTCAAGTACTGATGAATTTTATTGACTTTGGGTTGAATCCTCAGGCGGCATTGGATGCACCCAGATGGTTCTGGACCTCAGGTAAAAATGTAAGCCTTGAAAAGCAGTTTTCTTCAAATTTGGCAGAGAATTTGTATGAAAGAGGTCATGATGTAGATTATGAAATTGATACAAGTGTATTTGGCAGGGGACAGATAATATGGAAAAATGAAAATGGAGTTCTATTCGGTGGTACAGATTGGAGAAGTGATGGTACTGTATATTCCTGGTAGGTAATTTTATCCGACCGCTACCATTGCTAAAACTATCAACTCCTTAAAGTTGTAGATAAGTGCCGGCAACCATCGGATAAAGGTTCAGGTGGATACCTGTAAATATTTTTTAGGAATGCTGCCTGCTGAATTCTTCCTTAATTGCATTGAGTTTGTTTTTATCAGTAAGCAGAGTGAGGCCTGTCAGTGCTAGAGCTTTGGCTCCAATTATAAGAGCATTATCTCCTTGTTTTGATATAGCGGCTTCACGGAATTCTGGAGTATGGCCTACTAATTTGTCATCTCCTATTTTTATATGGGGATGTATAGTTGGAACCACATGGCTCACGTTACCCGCGTCTGTAGAACCAAGCCCTTCTGGAATTTTATTTTTTATATGAACTCCCAGTGATTCTAGATTTTCTGCAAACACATCATCAAATTTGTCGTTTATGAGAAAATTATCTATCTTATTCTGGAAAAAACTTATGTTAACCTTAGTTCCTGTGCTCAAAGATGCTCCTCTGGCAATATTTTTAACTTTTTCTGTAACCTGATCGCAGGTATTTCTTTCAGAGGCACGTATGAAAAATTTTGCTCTGGCATAATCCGGAACTATGTTTGGGGCATATCCGCCATCGGTTATTATACCGTGTATTCTCACATCACTGGTTACATGTTGTCTTAGGGCATTTATTCCATTAAATAATTGGATTACTCCATCAAGGGCGTTTATTCCTTTTTCAGGACAAGCTGCTGCATGAGCGGCTTTTCCTATAAATTCAAATTGAATTGGGTCATTGGCCAGAGATTTAACCGTTCTATAGTTCTCATTTCCAGGATGAATCATCATACAGGCGTCTACATCCTTAAATAAATTATGTTTTACAAAGCTCGCTTTTGCACTGCCATTTTCTCCTCCTTCTTCAGCAGGAGTACCAAATACAACAATTTCCCCGCCAGTTTCATCTATAAGCTTTGACAGGGAAATAGCTGCAGCTGTACTTGCCGTGCCTATGATGTTGTGGCCGCAGGCATGTCCTAAATTGGGAAGAGCATCATATTCTGCCAAAAATCCGATAACTGTACTGGAATTTTTATTTGATTTTTTCCTGGCTATAAAAGAAGTAGGATGGCCTGCTGCTGCTTTTTCTATAGAAAATCCTTCCTTTTTCAAGGTATCTATAAGTAATTTGGAAGAAAAAAATTCCTCATTTCCTATCTCAGGATGACTGTGTATTTGGTGGCTTATATTTATATAAGCATTTTTGCTATTTTCGATTCCATTTATTATGTCCTGTTGAAAATCCTTGATATATTTTATGTTCATAATAAAAACCTCCTCTTTTTTGCATAAAAAAATCTTCTTTGAAACAAAGAAGAGATATTTAAATTCTCTTCTTATCTTTCAAGCCTATAAAAATAAACTTGCTGGAATTGGCACAGTATCTTTTAAAAAGATCTGCTGCCGAGGTTTCAAAGGGCCGTTCCCTCCACCTCTCTGGATAAGAATTTTGCATATTAAACTGACTACTAAACATAATAGAGCTTTTAAGTAATTTTGTCAACAAAAATGATTATTAGAAATTACATATTGACATAATAAAAATAAGTTGTATAATTTAGCTTATAAAGTAATTTGAAAAAATTGAATATATCCTTATCAAGAGAAACTGAGGGACTGGCCCTTTGAAGTTTCAGCAACCACATTTGTGTGATGGTGCTAAATCCAGCAGAACGTTGTTCTGAAAGATGAGGAAAGGTATAAAAACCCTTCCGCGGGTTTTTTTTAATGCCGTGTATCCCCTTCTTTTAGGAAGGGGATTTTTTATGAATAAAATTACTGTAAAATTGCAATAGATGATTTTAGAGGAGGGAAAAGTATGATATGGCTAAAAAATATCAACAAGATTTATACAGGTAAAACTAATACAGTGGAAGCCTTAAAAAATGTCAATCTTCACATTAAAGCTGGTGAGATCTTTGGAATCATAGGGTACAGTGGAGCGGGAAAAAGCACTTTAATTCGCTGTATAAATTTATTGGAAAAGCCGACTTCCGGAGAAGTAATCGTAAATGGAAAGAATCTAACTCGTTTATCTCCAAGAGAATTGAGAGAGAGCAGAGAAAAAATTGGAATGATATTTCAAAATTTTAATCTCATGAAAAATAGAACGGTATTTGAGAATGTGGCCTATCCTTTAAAGAGAAAGGGCTTTAGCAAAAATGAGATAGAGAAAAAAGTACTGGATCTTTTAAGACTGGTGGAACTAAATGACAAAATAAAAGTGTATCCTTCACAGCTGAGCGGCGGGCAAAAACAGAGAGTTGGAATTGCCAGGGCACTGGCCAATGATCCTGAAGTGCTTTTATGTGACGAGGCCACATCGGCTCTGGATCCACAGACAACTCAGTCAATTTTAAAACTTTTAAAAGGTATTAATGAAAATTTGAAATTGACTATAGTAGTAATAACTCATCAAATGGAGGTAGTAAAGGAAATATGTCAGAGAGTGGCAGTAATAGATTCTGGTGAAATAGTTGAACAGGGGAATATAATAGATATATTTACAAATCCAAAAGCTCCTATAACCAAAAAATTTATATCTTCACTATTTCATTATGAGAAAATATATGATTTTCTTGAAAAGGGAAGTTCGATGGGTGAACTTAAACAGGTAACTGAAGGAGAAAGTATTGTTAAAATATCCTTTACAGGGCAAAAAACAGGTCAGGCATTTATCTCGAAAATTTCTCGAAAATTTAAAATAGATGCCAGTATACTATTTGGGAATGTAGAAATTATTCAAAATGTACCTATAGGAAATTTGATAGTGAAGTTAAATGGAACGGATGAGAGTATAGATAATTCAATAGCATACCTTGAAGAAAATAGCATACATGTGGAATACGTAGGTATTAAAAATGATAGTGATAAATTAAAAGTTGGAAGTAATTGAATCTAAAATATGAATTTTTAAATTTTTGAAGGTGATAAAATGAATGAATTTTTAGCAAAAATAGCACCAAATTTGGTGAATTTATATCCTGAAATGCTAAAAGCCATATTTGAAACTTTTTATATGGTGGCTGTTTCAGGAATTATATCTACAGTAGCTGGAACAATAATGGGAATTACCCTGGTTGTTACACAAGAAGGAGGTATACTTGAAAATAGAATTGTTAACAGTATACTTGGCAAAATAATAAATATTTTCAGATCTATACCATTTATTATCCTTCTTGCAGCTATAATCCCACTTACAAGACTTTTAGTAGGTACTACCATAGGTACAAGAGGAGCCCTGGTGCCTCTTATATTCGGCTGTACTCCATTTATTGCCAGGCAAATTGAATCTGCGCTGCTTGAAATAGATAAGGGAGTAATTGAAGCGGCGCAATCAATGGGTTCAGGTCCCTTTGGAATAATTTTCAGAGTAATGCTTCTTGAAGGACTGCCGGGAATCATTCATTCTCTTACAATAACAATTATAAGTCTTATTGGATTATCTGCTATGGCAGGTACTGTAGGAGGAGGGGGTCTTGGCGATTTCGCCATACGCTATGGATATCAATATTTCCAGACAGATGTTATGGTAGCTACTATAATTGTGCTCTTGATTATTGTAAATGTCATTCAATTTGTAGGAGATATTTTATCAAAAATAACAACACATTAATTTAAAGATTAGGGAGGTCTTAGTAATGAAAAAAATTTTAGTGTTATTTTTAACACTCGTATTATCTTTAGGGGTTTTGGCAGGCTGTGGTTCTAGTAACAGTGCTGGACAAACTTCTAGCAGTAAAAAGCAGGTGGTTAAGATAGGCATAACCGGTGATGATCATAAGATTTGGGACAAAGTTAAAGAAAATCTGGCAAAGGAAAATATTGATCTGCAGATTGTGAGTTTTTCAGATTACGTACGTCCTAATATGGCACTTTCCGATGGTGAAATTGACTTGAATTCATTTCAACACTATGCTTATCTCAATAAATTTAAAGCACAACACAATCTGAAAATCAGTGCTATAGGTGAGACTGTACTCGCACCGCTTGGAGTATACTCACATAAAATAAAATCCATTAAAGACATTAAAGAAGGTGCAAAAATAGCTATTCCAAATGATCCTACAAATGAGGGCAGAGGATTGAACCTGCTTCAAAGTGCAGGCTTGATAAAATTGAAAGAGGGAGTGGGACTTCTACCAAAACTTCAAGATGTAACTGGAAATCCAAAGAATATTCAATTTGTAGAACTTGTTGCTACCCAAATTCCCAGATCACTTGAAGATGTAGATGCAGCTATAATAAACAGTGGTGTGGCTATAGATGCCAAACTTAATCCAGTTAAGGATTCAATTTATCTAGAGGATGTATCAAATAAAAATGCAAAGCCGTATATAAATGTAATTGCAGCTAGAGATAAAGATAAAAACAATGCCACTTATAAAAAGGTGGTTAAAGCCTATCAGACTGACGAGATAAAACAGCTTATAAAAGACACATATAAAGGATCAGAAATTCCTGTTTTTTAAGTCTGATTAAAATGAAGAGAATATTATTTTATAAAGATATTTACTTGTGTAGAGGATTTAGATAAAATAGATGTTATATAAGTTGTAAGTATAAGAATAATATTAGCAGTATTTGGAGGAGTTTATTATGAATAGAAGTTTTGCTACAAAGCTCATTCACCGTGGAGAACAAAATCCGGAATCCATTTCTAAATCCAAGACTTTGCCTATTTCTATGACTTCTGTATTTGCTTTTGATGATGTGGAAACACTGGATGAAGTCTATGAGGGAAAGGCCAAAGGGTATGTGTATTCCAGAAATGGAAATCCAGTTCATGATGCATTGAAGGAAATAATGTTCAGTATCGATGAAGGAGAGGATGCGCAGGTTTTTTCATCTGGCATGGCAGCTGTTTCCATGTCTATTTTATCTCTGGTAAAGGCAGGAGATCATATAATTGCAGATAATGTACTATACGGTGGAACTTATCAATTTCTTAAGAATGAATTGAGTAAATTCAATATAGATGTTACTTTTGTGAATACTATAAATGATTCCATAGAGAAATATTTCAGACCTAATACAAAATTGGTGTATGTGGAAACTATATCGAATCCGCTTATGGAGGTTGCTGACTTGAGGACAATATCAAATATTGCTCATGTTCATAAAGCCAAATTGATTGTGGACAACACTTTTGCCACTCCTATAGTATGCCAACCAATAAAACTTGGAGCAGATATAGTGGTGTATAGCGCTACAAAATATTTGTGTGGTCACAGTGATGTAACTGGTGGAATTGTGGTTTCAGATAAATATCTTACTCAAAATATAAGAAATATATCTGCACTCTATGGACCTATGATGAGTCCTTTTGATGCATGGCTTCTTATAAGAAGTCTTAGGACTCTGGAAATTAGAATGATTAAGCATTCCCAAAATGCTATGCAATTGGGAGATTTCTTGGAGAAGCACAGTAAAGTGAAAAAAGTTCATTATCCTGGATTGAAATCTTCACCTTCCAACAAAATGGCCAGTAAAAATTTCATCAATGGTTTGTATGGAGGAATGTTGAGCATTGATGTTGTAAATGGTGAAAGGGGAGCTTATGAACTTATAAGGGCACTCGACACTGTGAAATTTGTACCTAGCCTAGCAGGTGTGGCTACATCTGTATCATATCCCGTAAAGACTTCACATAGGGCACTAAATGATGATGAACTGCGTAAAGCAGGTATATCCAAGGGCCTAATACGTATTTCTACAGGTCTTGAAGATGTAGATGATTTGATCTCTGAATTTGACAAGGCTTTAAATAAAATATGAAAACTTGGTAAAATAATTTTTATGAGACTGTTGCACAGATAGTGTAACAGTTTCTCTTTGTTTCTGTAATTTTTATCGTTAAATTAAAGTGTCAGCTTTTAAATAAAAATTGTGTTTATATTTACAAGATCATTGACATGAATATTGTATACAATATATAATATACATATATTATATAGAAATAATTATATGAATTTATTATGGAGGTGTGATGATGAGTGTTACGGATAGAATTGAAGAGCTTAGGCAGGGTTATTTAAACTCAAAGCCATCTATTTGTTATGAAAGAGCAAAAATTTGGACTGAATCTCATGAGAGTACAGAGGGGGAACCATTGTCTATTAGAAGAGCAAAAGCTTTCTTAAAAGCATGTGAAGAGCTCCCTGTAAATATATTTGAGAATGAGCTGATTGTGGGAACAGCGGGAAAATTTAAGAGAACCGGCATACTTACTCCTGAATATTCATGGAAATGGGTTGACAAGGAGATGGATTCCTTTGATAAAAGGCCCCAGGATCCTTATTATATTACAGATAGCCAGAGGCAGTTTGTACGTGATAAAATATTTCCATATTGGAAAGGTAAATCCCTGGAAGAATGTTTCTTAAAAAGAGTACCTAAAGAAACTGCAAAATTACTGATTGATACTGGGATAATCGATACTGATTCAAAATGGAGACAGGCAGTTGGCGAAATTACTCCGGATTACCAGGATATATTATTTGCAAAAGGGTATGGGAAAATTAAGAGTGAAGCTGAAGAGCATTTAAGTGAATTGGAGGAAACCTCCGTGGAAAACATTGATAAAGTGAATTTTTACAGGTCTGTAAAAATTGTGGCTTCTGGAATAATAAAATTTGCAAATCGGTATTCTGATAAAGCAGAAGAGCTTGCAAGAGAAGAAAACAGCCTTGAGAGGAAAAATGAATTGATGGAAATATCAAGAATATGTAAAAAGGTGCCTGAAAATCAACCTGAAACGTTTTATGAAGCAATTCAATTTCTATGGTTTGTGCAATTGGGCTGTATAATTTCTGAGAACCCTCTTTCCCTTAATTTAGGAAGATTTGATCAATATATGTACCCTTATTATGAATCTGATATTAAATCAAATAAAATAACAGAGGAAAAAGCTCAAGAATTAATAGAAGCTCTATGGATTAAGCTATCCGAATGGATATGGACAATATCTTCTAATACAGCTGGTTATTTTGCAGGGTATAATCAATTCCAAAATTTAACGGTTGGTGGCAGAAAAAGAGATGGAAGTGATGCCACAAATGATCTATCATACATGTGCCTTAAGGCAACAGCAAATGTAAAAACCCATCAACCGGGTTTAAGCGTTCGAATTCATTCGGGATGTCCTGAAGAATTTTTAATGGCAGTATGCAAGCTGGTTAAAACGGGAACTGGATTTCCTGCCATTCATAATGATAACGTTGGCTCACAGATGCTTTTGAGGGCGGGGTATGAACCTGAAGATGCGAGGGATTGGAACAATTGCGGCTGTGTAGTACCTCATTTTAGGAAGACAGGGGAATGGACATCAGCGGCAAATATCAATTTTGGGGCAGCACTTGAATATGCATTAAATGAAGGTAAAAGTAGATTGACTCATGAATCTATGGGGCTCAGCGAAAAAAATGCATCTGAATTTGATACTTATGAAGAGGTGAAAAACGCCTTTTTGAAACAGCTTGCAAATTTAATAAAACATACTGTTATTGGAACGGTAATAGCGCAACAGCTCCACACAGAGCTAGTTCCAAGGCCATTTTTGTCAACCTGTGTGGATGGATGTATGGATAAAGGTAGAGATTTGAGCAAAGGCGGTGCCAAGTACAATATAGGGCCTGTTTTAACAGGAATAGGTTTGGGAGTTGTATCAAATTCTCTAGCTGTAATAAAAAAGTTGGTTTTTGAAGAAGATATTACTACTCTTGAGGAGCTAAACAAAGCAATGGATGCGGATTGGAATGGATATGAAGAGTTGCGGAAGAAAGCACTGTCAGTTCCAAAATACGGAAATGACAATGAATATGTAGACTCCATTGCAGTGGAAATTTCTGATTTTTATTATAGAGAAGTTACAAAGTACAAAGATATTTTTGGTTCTAAATTCAATTCGGCATTTATGGGTATTTCCAATTATATACCTACAGGCAGAGTAATAGGAGCGACGCCCTGCGGCAGAAAGGCAGGAACACCTTTGTCAGAGGGAGTATCGCCATTTACGGGAAGCGATACGAACACGCTGCTTGCTGCAATGAAATCAGCAGCAAAGGTCAATCATGATGTACACACAGGGGGTACACTTTTGAATTTGAGATTGTCACCTGAATTTTTAAAGTCGGATAGGGGACTTAGAAATTTAGAGGCTATAATCAGAGCATATTTTTCATTGGGAGGATTTCATGTACAATTTAATACCGTGTCTAACGAAATATTGCGTAAGGCTCAGGAATCACCTGAAGATTATAAGGATCTGTTAGTTCGTGTTGCAGGTTATAGTACTCAATTTGTGAATTTGTCAAAAGAAGTTCAGGATGCAATTATCGCAAGAACAGTACATGAAAGTATGTAGAATATGAGTGGTATGAGTGAAAAAGGATATGTATCCCAGATACAAAATTTTTCAGTAAATGATGGAAATGGAATACGTACAACTATATTTTTATCAGGATGCCCGTTGAGATGTAAATGGTGCTGTAATCCAGAAACATGGACAGTTAAGCCTAAACTTGCAGTATTTAAGGAAAAATGTGTTAAATGCGGAAAATGTATTGAAGTGTGTCCTACAAAGCAAAAAAATTGTGTGACCTGCGGCAGATGTGTTAATGTATGCTCGTATGGTGCAAGAAAAATTGTTGGAAGGTACATGTCTGTTAAAGAAGTTATGGATCAAATAAGAAAAAATATGGTTTTTTTCAGGGAATCGAATGGAGGAATAACTTTTTCAGGAGGTGAAGCAACATTTCAGCAGAATTTTTTGAGAGCTCTTGTAGATGAAAGCTATAGTATTGGAATTGATATGGCTATTGAGACCAGTGGATATTTTATATGGGATGAAGTGAAAGATATATTTGAAAAGCTTGATTTTATATTTGTAGATATAAAAAATATGGATGAAAAGGAACATATAGAATTAACTGGTGTAAGTAATAAGTTGATTTTAGAAAATATTAAAAGAATAGGAAAATTAAAAAAGGAAACAGTAGTCAGAATTCCTCTTGTCGCTGGAATAAATGACAAAGAAGAAAATATTACGGCTGCAGCTGAATATGTAAAGAAATATGTACCTAATGGGAAAATAGAAATTTTACCCTATCATAATTTAGGAGAAGGTAAATATGAAACTATAGGGTTGGGAAGATTCAAAAATGAATTTGTCACGCCGGGATCTGATGAAGTTGATAGTGTAAAGCAATTGATCTGCAGCACGGGGGTTGAACTGGCGGATTATAGATAATATAGAAGTTACTTTAATAGGATTATTTCGATTATTTGAGACAATCCTATTAATTTTGTAACCTCATATCATTTTAAATTATTTTTAAATTACAGTTTTTTGTCATCTATTAAATTGAACCATTCATTTATAGGTTTCATAATTGAACTTATACATCCATTTTCGAAAGGAGATTTAAGGTTAGCCAATTTTACCAATTCCAAAAAGGATTTTGTGCCTCCCACCTTGCATATTTTTATATAATCATTCCAGGCATATTTTCTATTGTCCATGGCTTTCTTCCAGAATTGAAGGGCGCATATCTGTGCCAGTGTATAATCTATATAGTAAAAAGGTACATTGAATATATGGGACTGCTGGAACCACCAGCATCCTTTTTCAAGAAAATCACATCCGGTATAATTTTTATGAGGGAGATATTTCTTTTCTATATTTCTCCAGGCTTTTTTCCTATCAGAAGGAGAGACCTCAGGATTTTCATAAACATAATGCTGGAATTCATCCACCGTAACACCATAGGGAATAAATTTTACAGCGCTTTCAAGGTGGGCAAATCTGTATTTATCTGCATCTTCTTTAAAGAACAGATTCATCCAGGGCCAGGTGAAAAACTCCATGCTCATTGAATGTATTTCGCAGCTTTCGTAGGTTGGAAAAATACATTCTGGAATGTCAATCCATCGGGACAGATAAGTCTGAAAGGCATGCCCAGCCTCGTGAGTCAAGACATCTACATCCCCTGAGGTTCCGTTGAAATTTGAAAATATGAAAGGTGCTTTGTAATCTGGTATATAAGTACAGTATCCACCACCAGCCTTACCTTCTTTGGTTATAAGATCCAAAAGTTCTTTTTCCAGCATGAAGTTAAAGAATTTCCCGGTTTCGTCAGATAGCTCAGAATACATTTTACGGGCATTTTTCACTATCCATTTTGAAGTTCCCTTTGGCCTGGCGTTTCCAGTGGCAAACTCAAAGTTTTCATCATAATAAGTAAGATTGTCAAGGTCAAGCCTTTTTCTCTGTCTTTCATAGAGTTCTGAAGCAGCGGGTACGAGGTATTTTTCCACCTGTTTTCTGAAATTGGCTACCATCTGTGGATTATAGTCACTTCTTTTCATCCTTATATAACCTAGCTCCACAAAGTTTTTGAAACCCAGTTTTTTGGCAATTTTATCTCTTATTTTCACCAGATCATCATATATTTTATCAATTTCATCTTCATGATCTGTAAAAAATTTGTACTTGGCATCAGAAGCATTTTTTCTCACTTCTCTGTCCTTGTCCTGCATAAAAGGCGTTAACTCAGAAAGGTTTCTGGTTTCACCCATGAAGGGAATTTTTGCAGAAGCCAGCAATTTGGTATATTGTGATGACAGTGCATTTTCAAGTTGTAAGTCCTCTATTACTTTAGGGGAAAATGCTTTTAGGGAAAATTCAGCCAAAGTGAAAAATTGTCTGCCAAGTTTCTCTTCCAGTTCTTTTCTGAATTTTGAGTGAATCAGCTCTTTGTAAAATGTAAAGTCAAGTTCATTATACAGCGGTGAGTATTTGTCCCAGTAATTTTGCTCCTCGTCATAGTGTTTATCTTTTGTATTTATACTGTGCCTTATTTCAGCTAGAGTTCCCATAGTCTGAAGGTGGTTTCTAATGTGATTTATACGATTTATGCAGTCAAGTTGTTTTTCAAAACTGTTAGAGATTTTCAGTTCACGTATAAGAGAATCAATTGATGCTTTAACTTTCTCATAGTCAGGTCTTTCATATTTAAATTCACTGAATTTCATTTAAATAAACCTCCAATACAAATTGAGTTCATTAACATTATAGTATATGTGATTGAATTTTGAAAATAGATAATTTGATGTTTGGAATCAAATCTGATAAAATATAAATAATATAATGAAAGGTAATATCTTAACACTGCAGCTGCAGTGTATTGTTTTGTATACTTGTTTTTTTGTCTATCTTTCCAGTTTTAGTAGAGGAGAGATTTTTTTATGTTTGTTTTGAAAGTTAACAATTTGAAAAGTGGAGGACGATATGAACATTACAATAATTTCTGTGGGAAAATTAAAGGAAAAATATTTGAAGGATGCGGTTTTTGAGTATTCCAAAAGGCTTTCCAGGTACTGCAAGCTGAATATCATTGAAGTCATGGATGAGAAAATTCCGGATGGAGCTTCAGAAAAAGAGGAGGACATGATAAGGGAAAAGGAAGGCAAAAAGATATTGAAATATTTAAAGGAAGGCAGTTATGTAATAGCTCTTGACTTAAAGGGAAGTATGATGTCCTCGGTGGAGTTTGCCTATAAAGTTCAGCAGCTTGCCCTGGAGGGAAACAGCAGCATAATTTTTATAATTGGAGGTTCTCTGGGTATTTCTGAGGAAATTTTACAGAAATCAAATTGTAAATTGTGTTTTTCTCAAATGACTTTTCCACATCAGCTTTTCAGGGTAATGCTTCTGGAGCAGATTTACAGAGCTTTTAAGATACTGAAGGGAGAACCTTACCACAAATGACAGAGGTTTTTTGTGGTAAAGGGTTGATGTGAGAGGGTTAAAGAGATATGTTTAAAATAATATGAATGAAAATTTTTATAAAAATATGATTTTAAATCATAAAATGTGTTATAATA
>NZ_FXYI02000078.1:0-15804 GCF_900184915.1 Clostridium sp. HV4-5-A1G
CTCATATATTATTGACAAAATATCTAATTAGTTTTATAATGAAAAATACCCTCACAAATAAAATAGTATGTTTTGTCCAAAAACATACTTAATATGATACCATATTTTCTATTTATATTCTAGGTTTTTTTGCTTTTATAAAACATTTATTTTATTCTACTCTATCTATTAGCTCTTCTGCTTCAAAATACATATCTCTTATACGCTTGTTTAATAGTAATTTTTTTTCCGCTTTTCTTATGTTATTTTTCATGTTATTCCTATTTACAGAGGGAAAATCTTTTTTTAATACATCTAGATCATAACACTCATACTTATTAACAAGTAAAAAAAACAGATATTTGCAGGATTCATCTTTTAAGATCTCCAACAGTTTTTTTCTATCCAGTCCTTTATATTTACACAATATCTCAATAATTTTGGAATATACTTTTTCTTTATCATTAAAATATCTTCTCAATATACACCCTCCTTTTTTACACTTATCTGTTTATTTAATTATTGCCATATATAAAACTTTTAATCAAAAATAAAATTTTTAGACTGAAAATTAAAAGTGAAAAGCTAAAAGTTGACAGCCGCTACTTGGTTTTTATATTCACCTTTAACTGTGTATCCTGAGCAGTTTGTCCTGCTAAACTCATGCTATAATTAATCAATACATCCCCTCCATTTTCCCCTACATCTATGTTTATTTCATTAGTCTTTATCTTCAATTCTATAGCCCCATAAGGTGTCTTATACATAGATCTACTTCTTTCATACTTATTAAAATCCATTTTAGCATTAGTGCTCCCCATTCTTATGAGAGATAATTTATTATTTTTTATTTTTAAAGTAGTAGTAGTTCCCTCCATTCCAGATAACTGAGTTTCTTTATAAACCGCATAATAACAGTCATTTTTTTTGTAAAAGTCTCCGGGAGTAACTACTTCTATAACTTCATTATTATCAGATTGCTTACTGGATAAAGATATAATTGCCTTTTTCTTCATAGTTAAACTTTAACCTGCCTTTCTAATTTCTACATCAACAAAATCTTAAAATTTACTTTATTATATCAAATGGGCCAGGATTTTTATAGAATTTTTACTTTATTTTTGGGTATGATTCAAGCAAAAATATACCCTATAGGTTAAACACAGCCTTATTTCTGCATCTACCTTTTAGGGTACATTTATATTTTATGATTATAGGCTATATAGTTAACTCTCCATTAGGAGTATTAATTATTTGAATTATCTTTTCTTCATATCCAGTTTCAGCATTTATATAGACTTTAAAATCATCATTCTTATAATCTCCAGAAAATTCATAACACAATATTTCACTATTCGCTTCCGTAGGGATTATAACAAGCCTTCTGCCGGTTATATTCAATCTCTTCCCAACTTTTTCTTTGGCCTCTTCATAGCTCATCTTTGGGGTTGATATCTTCCTTTTTTCAATATGAGACATTAAATACTTATCTGCTTCTACACCTATGATATCCCCATTATCCAAAGCTATTTTTAATTTTATTTGATCCGGATATATTAATATATTATTTTGATTATACACATAACTTATTACTGCTATATTATTATATCTCAGAGAGTAGGTAGGAACCATATTATCGTATCCTAAATTTTTCAAGTATCTTATTCCTATATTCCGGGATTTTTCTGCAGATATGGAGCTGTTATTTACAGCTCTATCATTTATCAAATAGGATATCCTTCCGCCTTTTTTGCTTATTTCACATATTACTCTGTCTCCTTTTCTATTTCTATTTTTTAGGGCAGCAGTAAATCTATATACATCTATGTCAGCTTTTCCCTTAACAGAAGATACATTCAGGCTCTCTATTTTTGCCTCTCCTATTATTTTTCTAGCTATAGCTTCTGCTTTCTTTTCTGATACCTGTTTTTGCGAATTAATTTTAGGTTTAACCTGCAGTACATTGTCTGAAAATGGCCCATCATAAATCAATGCCGGATACTGAACTATTTGCTTCTGCATACCTTGAAATTGTTCAGATATAGAATTATCATTATTTTTTGCAAATGCACCAGTAATTTTTTTTCTTATTTCTCCCCACTTGACCTTTCCCTGATTTATATTATCAGCTGTAGCTTTCAGCTGACCCTCTAAAATTACGGACTGTTTTTTTAATCTCTCTATATTGTCATAATCATCATTGGTCAATTGTTTCCCGCTAGTAGATAACTTGCCTAAATTATAGCAAAAATCTCCAGTTTGGCTTAAAAATTTGCTGGTGCCAGATATTGTCGGCTGATCTACTGGAAGGGAATGTAATTTATCATTAGCTATACCAGAATATCTAAATATCTCTTCAAAAACAACTATCGCCTGTTCTCTTGACCCTACTATAGCTGCTTTTGTTAAATTTACTCTTATATTTTGCACTGCATCTATAAGCTCATACATGCTTTTTCCATATTCACCTTGAAGATAATTTCTATAGTCATTTCTTTCCAGAGTCATAAGAACTGCAAAAGTACTTGAAAATACTACAATCAAAATTACTAATGCCGTGTATATAATTCTCTTTTTTGCAATTTTCACAGAACTCCACCTCTTTCTCACAGAGAGTTTTACTGGTAAATTCAATCTTTGTTCATATTATTTGCATTTATTCAATTGTTATGTATTATTAGTTTAATAATGTTCATAAAAGTCAATACTATTTTATGGATTATTATTAATTTTTTCTTAAATGTTTATTAAATGAGTTTATTATTCTTACTACATTTTATATAATAAGATTACATACTTAATCAGAAGGTGATTAGATGAACGTTTTAATTCTCTCAATTTCCGCTGGAGGCGGACATGGTAATGCCGCTGAGGCGCTAAAAAGCTACATATCCTTGAGAGATCCAGCATCAAAGGTAAAAATTGTTGATGCCTTAAAATATATAAATCCCATAATAGATAAAGTAGTAATAGGCAGCTACTTGAAGTCACTAAAAGTATCTCCTTCTTTATATGGAAAATTATACAGTTATTCAGAAGGCGATTACACAATCACAACTACAATAAGTTCAAAACTTATTGAGTCTCTGACTTACAAGCTACTTCCTCTTATAAATGAGTTTGATCCTGATATATTAATATCTACTCATTCATTTACTACAGAAATGTTGTCTGTATTGAAATCAAAATATCATATAGGCATACCTTGTATGTGTATAATTACCGATTATTATTCTCATACTTCCTGGCTTCATCCTTATATAGATGCCTATGTGATTTCCAATAAAGACATGATAAAAAAGATGATGTCTAAAGGCATACCAAAAGACACCATATATAATTTAGGTATTCCCGTTAAACCTGAGTTTAACATAAACTATAACAGATGTGATACATTGAAAAATTTAAAATTGTCTCAATCGAAATTTACCATTTTGGTTATGGGAGGAAGTTTAGGCTTAGGTAAAATAGCAGATATATACAAGGAACTTGATAAGATAAATGAAGACATTCAGATAATAATCATAACTGGCAAAAATAAAAAGCTCTATTCGGAACTTTTAAAAATTAAAATGTCTTCTTCTAAGGAAACCCGAATAATAGGCTTTACCGACCAGGTAAACAAATACATGCAGGCTAGTGATCTTCTTCTGACTAAGCCCGGAGGGCTTACTATTTCTGAGGCATTAATATGCAAAATACCTCTAGGGTTATTTTCTCCTATACCCGGTCAGGAGGAAAAAAATGCTCAATTTTTATTGAGAAATAATTTAGCAGTAAATTTAACCGATATAAGCAAATGTAAAGAAAATATCGAAAAACTTCTCAACTCCAAAGAAAAATTGAAAATTATAAGTGAAAACTGTAATAAATTTGCCAGACCTTATGCTGTAAATGACATATTTAACTTAATTAATTGGCTTATAGAAAAAAATTTAGCTAAAAAAACCTTAACTGGGAACGAAAAAATAAACAATAGAGATACTCTTAAGACATTTTTTAAATGTGCTGAAGAACACTTTGTCAAGACTGCCCAAAAACTATTTGCAGGAAATTAACTAACATAAACTCAAATTCCAATGTACAAGTGATGGCTAATCAGGACACGGATTCCTTACATATTTGTTGTTAACTAGAATTTAATATCTGTAAAGCCCACTTGTATGTATTTTCACAATACTATCCATTGTATTTAACGACCCTTATACTCCTATGCTTTTCAGTATTTCTAATATCTTGAATTTGAATTTTATGTTTCTTTTATTTAATCCCAATGATGCATTATCCACCATCTTATATTCTTCTGGTGTCAAAACTTTTTTCATCTCATTTTCCGTTTTCTCATAAGATACTTGTCCCTTTGTAATATCAACAAAGCATAATGGAGGGAACATAACACACCACCAGTTTTGACCCTGCCCGCTGCCTATAATTATTCTATAAGCTTCATATTTCCCCTGGGGAAGAGTTATATTTCCATAAGTTTTTATAGGAAAATTTACTTTGGATAAAGTACTATTGACTTTATAATCATAACCTTCTTTTCTTATTTCACTGCTAGCTATTTTTAACATTTCTCCATTGTTTTCTCTTAAAATTTTTCTGGATTCTTCTATATTTTTTGAATTCTTCAATTTAGGAGCTATATATCCCAGTATTTTATCCCTCACTCTTAATTTAAGAGCTTGATCACTTTTTGAATCACTATTTGCTATAACATGAAATCTTATTATCTTAGACGCCATGTCATGCTGCATGTTATTATTTCTCACTTCAACCAAAAGAGAGTTTGCAGTAAATACACTTAAAATACCTATTATAAATATCAATAAAACCTTCTTCACGATTTCATCCCCACTTTTCTATGATTATTTATATATACCTCACTAGTAATTATTGACATATATTCAAGTTATATTCACTGCATACTATATTATCTTGTCACTCCAATTCTCCTTATCTTTGTATTTACATCTATGTTTACAACTGCATTTTTATAAACATCATCCCAATCATTTCCTATTTGTTTCCATATAATTGGATGATATTTTTCTACATATTCTCCAAAACCTATGGGATCCACCTGAAGCTCTCTTTGAGTAGACCTTACCACACTTTCACATTCTTTTCTTATAGCTTCATTGAAATCCTGTTGAATTTGATCCAACTTACTTACAGATAATGCCTCATTTCCAGTATAATAATTTTTTATCTGGCCTTCTATATCCAGGTCTATATTAAATATCAATTTTCCGTCTTTCTGAGACATCCTCATCTTTCTATCAGCATTGTCAATTCTTATATCTACAGGATGGCCATCTAAATATATCATTTTCTTTCCGCCTCTCAAGATACCCTTTAGTAGTTCTATATTTGAGGTTTGAACTGAATTCAAAATTCCCTTTTGTGTAAAGTTTTTTATTACAAAAGTGCCCGAAACCTTTATGGTATTCCCGTTCTCATCAATAACAATTCTGGGAACTATGCTATTTCCATTTTCACTCATTTGAATTAAAAAATCATTTAAAGTTATTGGAACAACTGCACTATTTTTAAAATCACTTTCAACCATACCCAATATATAATTCTCTACACTCATTTCTATTGGATTGTTAAATGTCACATACTTCTCTGCATTTCCATCTGACATAACTATATACATATTTCTATTTAAAGAAGGCTCTCTTTGAAGGTAATCAATAGCTTCCTTTACTGCATCGGGATATTTCATTAAATTTTCTCCTAACACCAACACTTTAGCATGGCTAAATCTTATGGATCTGCTGCTCTTAGCTATTGCATTACTTACTGCATCCTGAATTGAATATCCATCTACATCTAAATATCTATCTCGAGATATTCCCCCTTTACCTGGTTCCAGTTTACTTAAATCCGGTATACCAAAAGTAACATGAAACTTTTTTAAATCTATAGACGTCAGTGGATCTGTCGGTTTTATATTCTTTGATTCTTTTCTCTTCCCTATATCTACTCCTGCATCTACTCCCATTATAGACACTAAGTCAGTTCTCTCTATTTCAACTTTGTCCCAGCACCCAGTCAGTATAATACAAATTAAAAGCAGAGATATAACTTTACCCCTATTACCTACATGTCTAGCCTTGCCAAACAAAAGTATCACGATGGGCAGTACAACTAGACTATATATAAAAAGCGGAGGTATAAATCTATTGCTCATATCATAAAGTTGTGCTATATTCTGAGGATACAAAGCTATTATATATATTACTGGTGCTATCAAAGCCGACGAAAGTTTTACATCATCTAATTTAAATACATCCTTTACTATATCAGATGACAAATAATATATATTTGAAAAAGTAGTAAAGTAAAACATAACCCATAGGGCCATAACTACTCCTTCCCATCTCTCTATAAAAGCTCCATTTATATTTATGGAGTTTATCATAGTTATAGTAGGCCACAATAAAATTTTAGTCTGTTCTTTGGAGAAAATAGCCAGTGAAAAAACAATTATCATTGCATAAAAAAGCGTTATAAATGCAATGCTCTTTATTGCTGTTTTTTTTATATTAAATTTATCCTTTATAAATGGTCCCATCAAATATATTATTTCTATTCCAGCAAAACTGTAGATTGCACTTTTAAGTGCCATTAAGTAGGTATAAGGTGTATTGGTAAACATAGGCAGTACATTGGTAAAATCCGTTTTATTTAAAGTAAACAGAAGTATCATATCCAGTGATATAAACATTATCCAGAAAGAAACTTCATTAAATTTTATTAAATTTTGTAATTTACTTCTTACAAGATAAATTCCTGAAAATATAGTTACGACTATCAGAAATTCCGTAGGTGTTTTTTCAAGAAGATACATTTTTATAACTTCTACAAATATTCTCATGCCAATTGATATGGTAAATATATTATATAGCACAAATCCAACAGCTAAAATTCCACCTAATATTTTTCCAAAATTATTTTCAAGTATTGTGCTGAATTTATTATATCCATTGGATTTAAAAGTTTTACAGGCCATATAAATTAAGAAATAAGTAATAAACCCTGCCATTATAACCACAGCCCATCCATCAGTGCCTGCAGCACTTACTAACTCTCTTGGCAAGGAAAATATTCCTACACCTATAACAGTCACTATTATAGTGGTAAATACTCCAAATCCAGTTATGAAACTTCTGCCTGTCATATAATCACCTTCTTGAAAAAACTAATTTACCCAATTATTTTTGTCTAACCTTATCCTTGGTATTCATATATTTGGGCCTTTTTTTGAAAAAATCAATAGGCGCTCTAAAGTACATATCTTTAAAATCACTGACATTTTCATTTACTGTAGGTGATAGATAAGATATTCCAAAACTCTTGAGCCTTACAAGATGTATCAGAGTAATTATAAGTCCAATCATGATACCATATAATCCTGCCACAGCCGCTGCACCTATAAGTAAAAATCTAATTAGCCTAAATGCAGAGGTCATCTCATAATTAGGAGTAGTAAAATTTGTTATGGCAGTAACGGATACTATTATTATCATTATAGGACTCACTATTCCAGCTTGAACTGCAGCTTGACCTATAATTAGACCTCCCACTATTCCAGTTGTAGCTCCTATGGACTTTGGGAGTCTAGCTACAGATTCTAAAAGAAGGGCAAAACTCAATTCCATGATTATAGCTTCCATAAAAGCTGGGAAAGGCACTCCTTCCCTTGAAGCGGCAATAAAATATGCCAGTCTAGTGGGTATTATTCCAGTGTGAAAAGAAGTAACTGCAACGTAAAGAGCAGGCATTATCAATGTAATCATTATGGATATAAACCTTATTATTCTTATTGTTGAACTATATATCCATCTTTGATAGTAATCATCCGGTGACTGAAATAGATTTGCCATAGTAGTAGGCACTATAATTGCAAAAGGAGAATTATCCACTACTACTGCAATTCTTCCTTCATACAATGCTGAGGCCACTACATCAGGCCTTTCAGTGCTCTGAATCTGTGGGAAAAAGGACCATTTATTGTCTTCTATAAGCTGCTCTACATACCCACTGTCTAAAATGGCATCTATTTTTATGTTATCCAGTCTCTTCATAAGTTCTTTTAATGCTTTTTCATTTACTATATCATCTATGTACACCACTACTACATCGGTTTTAGATCTCACTCCCAAAGGCTTTGGCACAATTTTAAGCCTAGTATCCCTTATTCTTCTTCTTATCAAGGCCGTATTAAACCGTAAAGTTTCCGTAAATCCATCCCTAGATCCTCTTAAAACCGTTTCTCCTGAAGGTTCAGTTATCCCTCTTACAGGCCAGGCTCTAGTGGCAAGTACATAAAAACTTTTTAGCCCCTCCAGAAGCATTAACGTTTCACCAGATAAAATCAAGTCAACTCCTTTTCTCAAGTCAACAAGTTCTTTCATGTCAGATACAGTTATCAATCTTTCCTTTATGAGGCTTACATTTTTTATATATCTGTACCTAGTCATAAGACCTCTTAACAAATCATTTAAGAGCATCTTATCTCCCATTCCATCTATATACACTATTGCGGCTTTAACTTCTCCTATATAAAATTCTCTAAACACTACATCTGAATTATCTTCAAACAGTTCCTTTAAATATTTTACATTTTCATTGACTTTAGGAGATACAAAATCTCTTACTTCTTCTTTCATGTACTTCACCTCCTATCAGAAAGAGTAAATTGAAAGGGCATACAACAGGATTGAAAATATAAAAAAAAATATACCAATTATTTTAGATTTTAAAACAGTTTTTTTTAAATTGTCTTTTTTAAAGTTTTTAGGATCAATAAATGTTAAAAAAAATCCCTGGATTATCATAAGTATAAAAAAATATTTATTAAATAAGTGAATGATATCCACATGTTCTCCCTCTTTCTTTTTTCCACTCAATTCAAAATAACTCTAAATTATTTTCTACCTATTTCAAGCTATTTATTCATAAAATTATAAGCCTGATTTCTTCAATCAAATAAAAAGGTTACCCCAAAGTCTATTTTGAGGCAGCCTTTTCAACTACATGTTAACTATTCTCTTATATAGTTCTCGTAATAAAAGTTTCTCTATATTTAATTTTCATCCTATCATAACACATTTGTGCCTCCAACATATCATCAAAAAAAGCAAATATACTTGGACCGCTTCCGCTCATCAATGTTCCTAAAGCTCCAGCTCTAATTAATTGTCCCTTTATTTGCCGCAGCATAAAATGTCTCTTTAAAGTCACATTTTCAAGAACATTTCTCATATTTCTGCTCAACATCTCCAGGTTACCTTCACGAATAGCATCTATAAGCAAATTAGTATCAGGATGTTTCATTATCTTATTTATGTCTAAATTTTTATATACCTCCTTAGTACTAACCCCAAAAGATGGCTTAATCAATATCAATATATGATCCTTAAAAGGAGTAAGAGGAGTAACTATTTCACCTATTCCCTCACATAATGCAGTACCCCCTATTATACAATAGGGAACATCTGCACCTATATTCAATCCCAATTTAATTAATTCACTGTCATGTACTTCAGGTACGTACATATCTCTCATAGTTTTTAATACTACTGCAGCATCTGCACTTCCTCCCGCAAGTCCCGCTGCTGTAGGTATGTTTTTAACTATATTTATATTTATTCCATCTTTTATATTATATTTATGTATAAATAACTCCGCTGCTCTATAGGCCAGATTTCTATTGTCACAAGGTATATAATTTTTATTACAGGTTATATGTATACCACTTTTAGCTTTATACATTTCTAAAACATCATATAAATCTATAGTTTGCATTATCATTTTTAAAAGATGATATCCATCTTCCCTTTTCCCAATCACATCCAATGAAAGATTTATTTTGGCATAGGCTTTTAATAATGGCATTTCAATTCTCACTACCTTTAAAAATATTGTAAAACTGATTATAACATAAATCAAAAGAAAAGGCGATCCATCACACCACCTATAGAAGTGGGCGACTTCTCGCCGATTGCGTTAAATTGATAATCCTACTTGCTTACCTTATAACTCTGTTCCTACACCATAGCTATATTCCCTATTCTCTTATTTCCATCTTTTAATTTTTCACTTATCAATTCTACTAATGGGTTCATCTTCTCAAAGAATATTATTATCAAATCCCCCTGTTTTCCTGCATCTATTGCTCTCTCAAGTGCAGCCTTTTCATCCAATATAGTTTCTATTTTCTTTAAGTCAAAATCAGTCTTCATTATACCCCTTCTAAGAATTGATGCTATTTCTCCAGGCTTCCTGCCTCTTCTGTCCTTATCTTCTTTAACATATATATAGTCAAAGTTCCTTCCTGCAATCCGCCCTATTTTTTCAACACTAGTGTCAGTTCTGTCTCCAGGTACACCAATAACTCCAACCAATCTCTTATAATTTAACTTTTTAGCACCTTTTATAACCGCTTTATATCCTTCTATATTATGACCATAGTCCAACACCACATTTATTCCATTTAAATTATAAATATTGAACCGTCCTGGATTAAATGAAGCATCTCCATAAAAGCTTTTTAAACCATCCTTTATAACAGAATAGGCTATATTCAACCCAATTGCAGCCCCACAGGCAGCCATGGCATTTTCTATGTTATAAATAAGTTTCCCTTCCAGCGATATCCTTATATCCTGCATCTTTACTATTGGGACTACAACACCCTGCCTTTCAAAATACATAATCTGATCATCTATATATATTCCATATCCGCCTCTATCTATATTGTCCCTGAGAATTGTATTATTTTTATACTTTGAAAACATAATTATTGAGCCCTTTAACCTATTGATTATAGTTGAACTTACCAGATCATCCGCATTTAAAACCACATATCCATTTTTCTTAACAGCTTCTCCAACCAACGCCTTTACATAAGCTAGATCCTCCATTGTATTTATTCCATCTATGCCAAGATGATCTTCAGTTATATTCGTTATCACCGCCACATCTGCCAAATCATAGGCAAGACCTTTTTTTATTATTCCTCCTCTAGCAGTTTCCAACACCGCTGCATCTACATTTTTGTTGCTCAAAATGGTCTTAGCACTATAATATCCTGTAGTATCACCTTTACATATACATTTATTATCTATGTATATTCCTCCTGTAACAGTCATACCCACCTTATAGCCAGATTTGCCTAATATATGTGCAATGAGTCTAGTAGTTGTGGTTTTCCCATTTGTTCCAGTTACTGAAACTATAGGAATGGATCGGGATCTATAAAATAGCATATTTATTATGGCTCTTGCCACATTTCTTTTTTTACCTACACAGGGATACTGGTGCATTCTAATACCCGGTGCTGCATTTATTTCTATTATAGCTCCACCGGTTTTAAGTATGGATTCACTTATATCTTTACAGCATATATCTATGCCACAGATATCCAGTCCAATCGTATCAGCTGCCCTTTCACAGATATTTATATTTTCTTTGCAAATTAAATCAGTGCAATCTACAGCTGTTCCTCCTGTAGATAAATTTCCATTTTCTCTTATGAGCAATTTTTTATTCTTAGGTAAGATACTATCCAATTTATAATCACTTTTAAGTATGCAGGCTTTCAATTCATCATCTATTTTTATTTTAGTTAGAGGCTTTTCGTGTCCCTCTCCTCTCATGCTGTCCCTGTTTACATCTTCTATCAATTGAATTATGCTTTTTATTCCATCTCCCACAACATAAGGCGGTATTCTTTCAGCAGCAGCTACTACTTTTCCATTCACCACACATACCCTAAAGTCTTTTCCAGTTATACATTTCTCTAAAATTATACTATCAAACTTCTGTGCTAATATCTTGTAAGCTTTTACTGCTTCTGTCTTATTTTTTATATTTACAAATACCCCTTTGCCCTGATTTCCAAAACAAGGTTTTAAAACTATGGGGTATCCTATCTCAGCAGTGAGATCTGATAATTCCTCCAGGCTTTTCACCTCACCACCCTCTGCCACAGGTAAACACTGATTTCTCAGCATCTCTTTAGTTAGCATTTTGTTACAAGCTATATCTACAGCCGCAGCCGATGTATTGCATGATATAGTGGCTTCTATAATCTTGCTGTATTTTCCGTATCCCAATTGAAATACACTGTTATTTCCAATCCTTGTTACAGGTATTCCTCTCCTCTTGGCCTCTGATATTATGGACAGCGTACTGGGGCCAACTTGCTCTGCTTTTAAAATATCCTTTAATTTTGTGACGTCCTCCTCAAGTTTATAATTTATTCCTTTTATCAAAGAGTTGATCATATTCACAGCTATTTTGCCAATTTCCAGCGCTGTATTTTTATAAAGATATTCATATACTATATAATATTTATCTTCCTTTATTTCCCTTGCCTTCCCATAACTAACATCAATGCCCAGATCATTTTGCATAGCAAGTATAATATGTTCACACACATGGGCAAGATAAGTTCCTTCTCTCAATCTCTTTTCAAAGCCATGTTCTTCATTTATTCCACATCTATGCTGCCTCAAATCAGGCATGATCGTCAGCAGTTTTTCATTAAATCCATTTATATCCTTAGTTGGTATTTTACTATACCCCTCTAAATCCACAGACATTTTTATACATTTTCTATGAGCAAATATATTTCTTCCTTCAAAAACTCTAAAATCATCTATCCTCATTTTTGTGTATACTGCCCGTTACATAAACACTTATTTACACTTAAGTAAAAGTTTGTTTATTTCCCCATTCATAGTATCTGATTTTGCTATTTGTGCTACTTTCATTCGGCCTGATACTCCAGGGGCTTGAAATCCCGTCTAACTAACGGTATATCAGCATATAATTCATATTTATTTGCTGATTTAACGGTTTTTACGACTCCTCCCTTACATCTATTTGACCCTTTCTCGGATTTTTAATCAATTTGATTTACAAATCATCAAATCAAATTTTCTCAATTATTATAAGGCTTTTTATTTATAAAATTAAATTTATTTCCATATTTAAGTACATGTAATTTCACTCCAAATATAGACAATATCTCCTCAGGATACTGTTCTGACACATTAGTATAGGTTATGCCAGAGCCATCTATCACATAAACTGCTCCTGAACCCATTACCGTGAATTCATCATTGTCTTTAACCATAATTGCTGTATCTTCATCTATTCCAATACCTAAGCTCTGTGGGTTTTCAGCTATTCCAACAAGTAGTCTTCCTATTCTACCCCTCTGTGCAAAATGCTGATCAATAATCACACCTTTTATGAGACCCAACCCAGGCGCCATTTTTAAAGTACACTTTTTAGGTGATTCTTCATCGGGTCCTGTTATTATCATGGTATCACTCATAACAGAAGCCCCTGCGGAAGTTCCCACAAAAGTACACCCTCCTTCATATAATTCTTGAATCTTCGAATACAGTGGAGTACCTCCTACAAGGCTTGTTATCCTAAGCTGATCTCCTCCTGTAAAAAACATCAATGCAATATTTTCTATGAGCTCTAGATTGTTCACGTCAAAGGCATCTTTTCTGCTTCTTATAGTCAGTATCCTTATATTCTTTATTCCCAATTCTTGAAATATCTTTTTATATTCATCTCCTAATTCCTCCGGTATCTCAGATGCAATAGTTGCAATAACAAGAATATCTTCTTGTTTATCCAATCTACTGCAGACTTCCTTTAATATTTTTTTTTCACCGGTCTTATCTTCCGCTCCTCCTATTATTATTAAATTTTTTTCTGATTTTTTTTTCAAAGTCATGCACCCTCTCCTGCGGATATTCTATATTTTTTCCATTTTCTCAATTATTATGCGTAAAACAAAAACTTCAGCAATTTATTGCCGAAGTTTAATCGAAGATTTGGGCTCCCTTTTATGAAACTCCACCTCCTTTCGGTCCGGCGGAGTAAGCGACTCGCACCAAATCGAAGATTTGGGCTCCCTGCTTATATTACAGCTCTTCCAGGTATAATGAGTTTTTCTCCCACTTTTATAACTTCCGGATCTTCTATATCATTTAATTTTACTAAATCCTCCACAGTAGTATAATACTTTTTAGCTATTTTCCACAGAGTATCATCTTGCTGGATCACATATATGGTTAAACTGGCCTTCTTAGCTGGGAATTCCCCTTCTGAAGAATCTATATTCACCAAAAACTCTTTATGAGTAATATAATTTACTCTTGCATAAACTTCAGCTACTGCCTTTATAGCTATGGTGTCTATTTCTACCTCTCCCTGTATACTCTCTAAAGCCACCTTTGCTATACACTGCATGTCAATTTTACTTTCAGGTATATCTACACTGCAACTAAAAGGTATCTCGTCACTAGCCTTATTTATTTCATCTTCTAAATCCTTATATAAAGCCTTAACACTTAAAACTCCATCTACAACTACCTTGTCTTCCACTATTTTTTTGTCTGTTATGCACACTTCTCCATAACACATAATTACCTCTTTAGGCCTGGAGTTACCTTCTAATTCTATATTTGATTTAATCATACTTTGGGTGGTATTCTGGCCATGCATTACATTCAATTCATAATCTTTTTTATCCATCTGCATAAGTGAGGAAGGAGAATAAGCATCTTCTATTATATCCATATCTTCTTTATACATCACTTTTGTATTGGATTTTACCAACACTTCCATATCAATTATCCTGCTCTCACCCAAATCATCTTCTCTTATACTCTTTTCAATCTCATCTACACAAAAGTCGGTATAGCTGTCCATAGATGAGTTCACTCCATCTACAGGAATTTCTTTACTTACATAAACATCATCCTCTATATATTCTATGTCCCTTGTGTCCTTTCCCCTATAAAGTACACCTATAAGCACATATGCCTCTATAGAGATATTCCCATCTAAAACCTTTATATTTTTCTTATGCACATTTACGTTACATTCTAATATATTCCCTATTTGAGGCCTATCCACAGGTATTTGAATCTCAGCTTTTGCCACTAAATCTCCTGAGACTGTTCCAACTATTTTATCTATAGTATCAGGATTTTTCAACATCTGTATATCTCCAGAACTTTCTACATCTTTTATAACTTCAAATTCATATTTTTTATATACTTCTGCTTTTAATTTTATAATTCCTTCAATAGATACCTTTCTTTCATTAGCTATATTGCAGTTCATATGTTCTACATAGCAATCTGCATCACAGAGCATATCATGTTGAGACCCCGGTATTTCAATATAATTTGAAAAATCGCCAGTATAATTTACGCTGTAGATGCCCATTGCTTCATCTTCTTTAGCTAAATAAAGTATAGTATATTCCACTTTTCCCTCAACAAATACCTTATCCTGCATTACTTCCTTACTAGTTATAATGGGCTTTGCATTGAGAATTAAAATATGGTTAACATCTGGATTTGTATCCGGTATTATATATTCTGCTTTTATTACAGTATCAGAAAAATTTTCAGCCATGAGCTGTTCACATTCTATATTTTCTTTAACAAAATCTATACTCATATTTATTACCCCCCATATAAAAACCTACTATTTATTTATATAAATTAAAGGTAAAAAATATGCTAACGTTTTTGATAATTTTCAATAATGTCTCTTAATATTGACATTTACAAAATTTTGACGTAATATTAAATTGGTTGTTAACCATATAACCTCTCATAAATTCTCAATACCCTTTTATACCATAGTTGAAAGATGGAAGCTTACCATCTTTCTTCTTACCCTGTAAATTGACAACAAAAAATAGCACATAAAATATAATTAGTATTTTATATACTATTTTAAAAATGTTACGTTTATATACTTTTATAA
>NZ_FXYI02000079.1:0-15778 GCF_900184915.1 Clostridium sp. HV4-5-A1G
ATTTAAATATATATGTAAAGAAGGATGAAATCAATGGTATTAAAACAAATTATAGAAATAAATGACATTATAGACAGAGCTGATGCCAGTGGAAATATGGTGAAAGAATACCTGGAATCATATGGAGGAAAAGATATACAGGTTAAAAAAGTAAAGGGAAACAAAGGCTCAACTGATTTTGTCAAGGTAAAAATCCCTGGATTAAAGGGAAAATCAAAAGGAAAGGATGCCCCTACAATAGGCATACTTGGAAGACTGGGAGGAATAGGGGCAAGGCCTGAAATTACTGGAATGGTTTCAGATGCAGATGGTGCTGTGACTGCTATGGCGGCAGCTGCCAGAATTTTGGATATGCAAAATAAAGGTGATTATCTTGATGGTGATGTGATTTTATGTACTCATATTTGTCCTGATGCCCCTACACAGCCGCATGAACCGGTGCCATTTATGGATTCCCCTGTGGAGATGTCTGTAATTAATAAAATGGAAGTTGATGACGAAATGGATGCAATATTATCTGTAGATACGACCAAGGGAAACAGTATAATAAATACAAGGGGTTTTGCCGTTTCGCCTACTGTGAAGGATGGCTATATATTGAAGGTGAGCAGTGATATTTTAAATATAATGCAGATCACTACAGGAAGGCTTCCCTATGTTTTTGCATTGTCACTGCAGGATATTACACCCTATGGAAATGGACTTTACCATATGAACAGCATACTTCAGCCTGCCACTGCAACAAGTGCACCTGTAGTTGGTGTTGCAATAACCACGGAGTCATCTGTACCTGGTTGTGCAACTGGAGCAATTCATTTTGGTGATGTAGAAGAAACAGCCAGGTTTGTAATTGAAGTTGCCAAAGCTTATGGCAAGGGACAGTGCAGCTTTTTTGATGAAAGTGAATTAAACATTATGGAAAGTAAATATGGATTTATGAAACATTTTCAAACTTTGGGAAAATAGGGAAGGAGCGCATTGTTTTGAAAAAGAAAATAGGTGCTATAACTATAGGACAATCCCCCAGGAACGATGTTATTCCGGAGATAAAGGCTGTAGTCGGGAATAACATAGAGATACTGGAAGCTGGAGCCCTTGACGGACTTACCAAGGATGAAATAGACAGATTTATTATAGAAAAAGACGATTATATACTTGTGTCCAAACTTAGAGATGGCAGTTCCGTAAAATTTGCGGAGAGAAATATATTGAAGAGATTACAGAAATGCATATATGAACTAGAAGACAACGGAGCAGAAATTATTGTGTTTATATGTACGGGATGCTTCCCTGATGTATTCAAATCCAGCAAGCTTCTTATATATCCCCAGAAAATACTGCATTCTGTGGTACCTAAGATTTCAAATAATAAGATAGGTGTTTTTACTCCAGTTAAGGATCAAATAAAGCAGTGTTATGAAAAGTGGTCGGAAAGCGGAAAACATATCGAGGTGGTGTCCGCATCACCCTATAGTGACATTGATAAAATTAGAGAAGCTGCATTTTCCATGAAGGAAAAGGATGTGGATATAATTGTTATGGATTGTATAGGATATAACATGAAAATGAAAGTTATGGTGAGGGAGATAACAGGAAAACCTGTTATATTGCCCAGAACTTTGGTTGGCAGAATTGTAGCGGAAATGTTTGATTGATTGTGGGAGGATGGTATTTTGAATTTAAAAAAAGGTAGTAAAATAGTTCTTGATAATTGCCTTGGAATTAAAAGAGATGAAGATGTTCTCATTGTAACAGATGAAATTGAACTAAATATAGGTAAGGCTCTCTATGAAGAAGCAAAAAATATAGGGGCAGAAACAGTGCTGGCAATTATGAAGGAAAGAGATGTAAGCGGAGAGGAGCCGCCTAGAAATGTTGCAGAAGCCATGAGAAATTCCGATGTGGTAATATGTGTTACGGATAAATCTCTGACTCATACAAATGCAAAGATAAATGCAGTTAAAAATGGTGCAAGGGTTGCCACCATGCCTGGAATAAGTGAAAGAATGTTTTCACAAGGTCCTATAATGGCAGATTATACTGAAGTGGAAAAACTTACGTTAAAAATAACAAAATTATTGACAAAAGCAAAAACTGCCAGGATATGTAAAGACGGCTACACTCTTACCATGAGCCTCGAAAATAGAGATGGAATACCTAGTACGGGGGTTTATAGAAAGGGTGGAATGTCTGGAAACCTTCCTTCTGGAGAGGCCTATATAGCTCCAGTAGAAGGAACTGCAGAAGGTGAAATTGTTATTGATGGGAGTATGGTTGGAGCTGGAAAACTATCAGAGCTGCTTTACTTGAAAATAAGTAATGGAAAACTTGAAAAAATGAAGGGAAAGGACTCGGATAAATTTAAATTCCTGTTTGATAATGAAAGAAATTCAAATGTAGGAGAGCTTGGAATAGGTACAAATCCTATGGCGAAGGTAACTGGGATAATACTTGAAGATGAAAAAGTATATGGTACAGTTCACATTGCTTTTGGAACCAATATTTCTTTTGGAGGTACTGTAAAAGCAGATTGTCATATAGATGGTGTAATTTTGAATCCGGATCTCTATTTGGATGACAATTTGATAATAAGTAAAGGAAAATTTGTAATCTGATTTTAATATAGGGGAGGGCTTAAACTGTGGATAGTAAAATTAAAATAGGTATAATAAGAGTACTTACCTTGAAGGATAAGTATGCTCTTGAAAATCATGCTAGAATTATAGATGAAGATGGCAAGTTTGGAGAAAGCATTGAATTTGTGAGCAGATGTATAGAAGATCAACCGTTTGGAATACATGATGATGAAACTTTAAATACAGCTGTTCCTAAAATAGTAGAACTTGCAAAGCAGATGGAGAAGGAAAATTCGGACGGAATAGTTATCAGCTGCTGTGCCGATCCGGGATTAAAAGAAGTTGAGAAAGAAGTTAAAATACCTGTAATAAGTGCAGGCCGGGAGTGTTCAGAAAAAGCACTTAAACTTGGGAAAAAGATAATTGCAATTGGAATAACTGCGGAAGCTACTGAACATCTTAAAGAATTACTTGGAAATAATCTTTTTGATTATTATAATCCTGAGAATATAAACAGCACTTTAGATTTAAATTCTAAAAGAGGAAGAAAATCTGTGGTAGATTCTGCAAAAAAAGCTTATAGATGCGGCAGTGATTGTATAATGATATGCTGTACGGGAATGTCTAATATAAAGATTGCAGAAGAAATAAGGAGCAGCGTGGATATTAAAGTTGCTGATCCACTTGAGGCAATTGCATCAAAGATAAAAAAAGTATATGATCTTTAAGTCGAGTAAAAAAAGGATTTCAAAGGTGTTCTTTAGTATAAAGTCGTTGTGTATAAAGAGGAGCTGCTGCTAATTATGAGCGGCTCCTCTTTTAGTGCATCATGTATGGTGGACTAAATTTCTCAGATTATATGATATCTTGTATAATAATTGCATAAAATATAACACAACAAGTTGCAATGCGGGATAAATAAAGGCTTATTATTGAATATACATGAGATGTATGGTAATATCAAGTAAAGTATTATAAAATTTTAAATGTATATAAAATGGAAAATTCGATAAGAATAGAAATTTTTGTAAAATATCAATAAGTTTTAGAAAAGGAAGGGTACGTATGGAAGATAACAACAGCTCATCAAATTTTATTAGAAATATAATTGAAGAAGATTTAAAGTCAGGTAAATATAAGGAAGTAATAACTAGATTTCCTCCTGAGCCAAATGGATATTTGCATATAGGTCATGCCAAGTCCATAGTTCTAAATTTTGGTTTAGCAGATGAATTTAATGGAAGAACCAATTTGAGATTTGATGATACTAATCCTTCAAAAGAGGATACGGAATATGTGAAATCAATAAAAGAAGATGTAAAATGGCTGGGATACAATTGGGAGGAACTGCATTTTGCATCCAGTTATTTTGATCAAATGTATGAATATGCCATTTTTCTGATAAAAAAGGGGAAGGCCTATGTATGTGATTTGACTTCAGATGAAATAAGGCAATACAGGGGAACACTGACAAAACCAGGAAAGGAAAGTCCTTATAGAAACAGAACAGTGGAGGAGAATCTTGAATTATTTGAGAAAATGAAAAATGGGGAATTTAAAGATGGCGAGAGGGTCCTGAGAGCTAAAATTGATATGTTGTCTCCCAATATAAATATGAGAGATCCTGTATTATATCGTATAGTTCATGCATCACATCACAATACCGGGGACAAATGGTGCATATACCCTATGTATGATTTTGCACACCCTCTAGAAGATGCCATTGAAGGAATTACCCATTCCATATGTACCCTTGAATTTGAAGATCATCGTCCTCTTTATGAATGGATAATAAGGGAATGCGAAACGAAAAGTAAACCTAAACAGATAGAATTTGCCAGGTTGAATATGACAAATACTGTCATGAGTAAAAGAAAACTTAAAAAACTTGTAGATGAAAATTTTGTGGATGGGTGGGATGATCCACGTATGCCAACTATTGCGGGTCTCAGAAGAAGGGGCTTTACTTCAGGATCCATTCGCAGATTTTGCAGGGAAATTGGAGTGGCAAAGGCCAGCAGTGTAGTTGATTCACAAATGTTAGACTATTTTTTAAGGGATGAACTTGAAAAAAAAGCACTCAGAACTATGGCTGTTTTAAATCCTTTGAAGGTTATAATAACTAATTATCCTGAAGGCAAAAGTGAAAATTTTGAAATTGAAAATAATCCAGATGATCCTTCTGCAGGGGTTAGAAAAGTTCCTTTCTCCAGGGAACTGTATATTGAACAGGAAGATTTTATGGAAGATCCACCTAAAAAATACTACAGATTATTTCCTGGAAATGAAGTCAGATTGAAAGGTGCCTATTTTGTAAAGTGCAGTGAAGTGATAAAGGATAAAGATGGCAGCATAACTGAACTCCACTGTACCTATGATCCCAGGTCAAAGGGAGGAAACAGCCCTGATGGTAGAAAAGTAAGAGGAACAATTCATTGGGTAAATGCAGATACTGCGATTTCAGCGGAGATAAGGCTGTATGAACCCCTGATTTTGAATAATTCAGAAGAGGAAAATGACTCATTTTTAGACAATGTAAATCCTAATTCACTTGAAATTGTAAAAGGATTTTTGGAACCTGATATGAAAAATGCAAAGCCCGGGGAAAAATTTCAATTTTTTAGGCATGGGTACTTTAATGTAGATCCTAAATGTACTAGAGATGGTAAATTGGTATTTAACAGGATAGTATCTCTTAAAAGCTCTTTTAGAATCAAGTAGTTTTTGTTATTAGAGAAAAGTTGGCTATAATGTTTAAAATAGATATATGTATAAATTTATAGATTTATGCACATATCTATTTTTAAATCATAAATTATAAGTAGCTTTAAACTAATAATTTATTCGGAGGGGACTTCTATGTGTGGAATTGCAGGATGGATTAACTTAAAGAGAGATATCTCCAAAAATAGAGATGTGATTTTAAATATGGCCAATACGTTAAAAAACAGGGGACCTGACAGTGAAGGATATTATTATTCAAAAAACGCCCTGTTAGGACACAGAAGATTGATAGTTGTAGATCCTACTGGCGGCGTTCAGCCCATGTTAAAAAAAGTAAATGACAAAAAATATATAATTGTGTATAATGGAGAGCTTTATAATACGGAGGATTTGAGAAAACTGCTTGTAGAACAAGGGTATTCTTTTGATTCCTATTCTGACACAGAGGTACTTATAACAAGCTATATCCACTGGGGGATAGATTGTTTAAAATATATAAATGGTATATATGCTTTTGCCATATGGGATGAAAAGGAAAAAAGTTTGTTTATGGCAAGAGATCCACTTGGAGTAAAACCACTGTTTTATACCATAAAAGATGATTCATTTATATTTGGTTCAGAAATAAAAGCTATTTTAGCTCATCCTTTTATTGAACCCGTAGTTGACAGGGAGGGGTTAACTGAAATATTTGCTCTGGGTCCTGCAAGATCCCTGGGTGGAGGAATATTTAAGAATATACATGAGATACCTCCAGCTAATTATCTTATATATGACAGAGACGGACTAAAATTGAAGGAATATTGGAAGCTGCAGTGTAAAGCCCATGAAGAAGACGTGGAGGCTACAGCGGAACACGTGAGGACACTTTTAGTGGATGCCATAAAGAGGCAGTTGGTAGCAGATGTTCCTGTCTGCACTTTTCTTTCAGGAGGACTTGATTCCAGCGCCATATCTGCTGTGGCAGCATCGGAATTTAAAAAACAGGGAAAGGTGCTAAATACCTATTCTATTGATTATGAAGACAATGACAAATATTTTAAAGCAAATGCTTTTGAGCCAACTTCAGATAAAGTATGGGCGTTGAAAATGTCCGAATATATAGAGAGTAATCATCATGGAGTTATAAATACCAGCAGGGATTTGGCAGAGACGCTGTATAATTCCGTGATGGCGGGTGATCTTCCCGGAATGGCGGATATAGATTCCTCTTTATATCTTTTTTGCAGAAAAATAAGAGAGAACAATACAGTGGCGTTGTCCGGCGAATGTGCCGATGAAATTTTTGGCGGATATCCCTGGTACAGAAGAGAAGAAGATATAAATGCCAATACTTTTCCCTGGTCGAAATCTGCGAGTGCGAGGAAAAAGATTTTGTCACAGGATTTGAAATCACTTAAGCTGGATGAATATCTGAACGCACAGTATGAAGACAGTATAAAACAAGTGCCTCATTTGGATGGAGAATCGAAAATTGACCGACGTATGAGAGAACTTTTTTATCTCAATATCAAGTGGTTTATGATCACTTTGTTGAACAGAAAAGACAGAATGAGTATGTCCAATAGTCTTGAGGTGAGAGTTCCCTTTGCAGATTACAGGCTAGTGGAATATGCTTTTAATATACCTTCTGATATAAAATTTTATAAAGGAAGGGAGAAGGGACTTCTCAGGGAGGCATTGAAGGGAATTTTGCCGGAAGATATTATTACCAGGAAAAAGAGTCCTTATCCAAAAACTCATAACCCGGAATATACAAAGAGAGTTCAGAAGTGGATGAAATTAATAATAAATGACAAGAGTTCACCTATACTTCCGCTGATAGATGAAAAAGAAGTCAGGACATTGATAGAAACTGGAGGAGATTCTTTTAAGGAGCCCTGGTTCGGACAGCTGATGAGAGGTCCTCAGCTGCTGGCATATCTGATTCAGGTAAATGTGTGGCTCAAATCCTATAATATAAGGATAGAATTTTAAAAAGATTACTGGTTGAATGCCAGTAATCTCTTTTTACATCAGCTTTTTGAAAGCTTCCAAACACAGGATATGCAGAGCATGTCTTTATTTAATCTTGCATGAATATTCCCTCCCATTTTATTCATGAGGCTTTTGGCTATGTACAGTCCCAGGCCAGTACTTCTTGAGCTTCTTGAATTGTCAGCTTTATAAAATCTGTTGAATATAAGTTCCACATTATCTTTATTGATTTTATCAACTCTGTTGGTTATATTAAGTGCAGCTAAATTTTCATCTTTGGATAAATTTATATAAACACAATTTTGGGAGTGCTTTACTACATTATTTAATAGATTGTCGAGGACTCTTCTTATAGCAGAACTGTCTCCCATGACAGATATGTTTTCCTGGCATATTTTTATATGTGGTGTAATGGCATTTGAGGTAAAATTGTAATAGAAGTCAGCCAGTTATTCATATAAAATGCTGTTTATGTTCACCGGCTGCAGTTCTAATTTGTATTCGGGAGATTCTACAATGGAAATCTGGAAAAAGTCACTTACCAGAACTTCCAGTGAGTTTGATTTCCTAAGTACTATTTCAAGATACTCTCTTTGCCTTTGCTCAAGTGTTTTTGAAGAAAGCAGCATTTGAACATAGCCTTTTATGGAAGTAAGTGGTGTACGGAGATCATGCGATATATCTGCTATGGATTTTTTGAGTTCCTCCTGGGAGTTTCTCTGGAAAGATTTTGCTTTTTCACTTATATCTATATGTTCATTTATGGTGAAGGCAAGATCTTCAAAATCTTTATCCAGAAGAGGTATATCCAGTTTTTTATGAACTCTGTTGTCATTGTAATTTCTGAGCTGCACTGTAATATTTCTTATCTGCAATTTTATAAAGAACAGGTATACTAATAAAAATAAGATGCAAAATATTAATACATATATTATCCAGATTGTATACAGCACCTTCTTTCTCTATTTGATATCCTGATTTTTAAATGTTATAATTCCAAGCCCCAGGGATACTAAAATAATAATAGTGCAAATTGATATTACATTGCAAATATCCGATGGAGAGGAATTCAAACTTCCAAGTTTCATAAGCATGATGAGGGGAGTGTATATGTCAAATTTTAAGTTGATTAAAAATCCACCTGCATTTACAAATAAAAGTATCATTCCCAGGGCAATAATTATGGATTTACTTTTTATTATAGTTGCAAGACAGGTATAGGCGCTGGCCAAAGTTATAAGAATCAAGTATGTAAGCAGGGTATATTTAAAAATTTTTACTGCAGTGTAAGCGGAAATGGATTTTACCCAGCCTAAAATAAGCGCCGCTGCCAGTGGCAGAAACAACAATAAAATGAGAAGTATAAAAATTGACAGATAGATTATTATGATTTTGGATAGATATATTTTAGATCTGCTGTGTCCATAGGACAAGGTGTTTTTTACCGTGCCATAGCTGTATTCGTTTATAATATAGGAGCCTACGAGAAATAATGATAATATTATAAGTATTACGCTGAATCCAAAAGAGGATTTAAAAAATTCCAGAGCAGTGGGAGTGAATATATTGTGAAATTTATTTATGAAAAATCCAAAGGTTTCATGGCTGTGTATAAAGGAAAATATCACAATTATGTCCAAGTGGGAGTAAAATAGTTTTAAGACGAGGAAGGTCAAAAACAGCGTAATTATCGTCGATATTTTAAAAACTGTATTGTATTTTAATTTATATAGTTCAAATTTTAATAGATTGTACATTATTTGAGCCCTCCTACTAAATTTATAAAATAGTTCTCCAGATTTTCACCTGTAGCTAATATCTGTTCAATGGTGATATTTTCTTTTGAAAGAATAGAGGACACCTTTCCGGGATTGTCTATATAATCGTATAGAGCTATGGTTTTATCAGGAAGTACAGTGAAATTGGTTGTATTGAGTTTTCTTTCTAGGATTACTGCAGTTTTTTGGATATTATCTACTTTTATATTCAAGCTTCTTCTGCATTTTTTGTTCAAAGCTTTAAGAGTCAGCTCCTCCACAAGCTTTCCTCTGTGAATTATTCCAAAACAGCTGGCAAGCTGATATAATTCTCCCAGAATATGACTGGAAATAATAATGGTCATATTTTTGTCTTTATTTAATTTTTTCAGCTTTTCCCTCATCTGTACAATACCAATAGGATCAAGACCATTTACGGGTTCGTCAAGTATCAGGAGTTCAGGATTTCCAATCAAGGCTATGGCAAGGCCGAGTTTTTGTTTCATGCCCATTGAAAAGTTTTTAAGTTTCTTTTTACCACAGTTTGAGAGATCTACAAATTCCAAAACTTTTTCGGTACATTTTTTACCAGGTATGCCCTTTTGTATTCTGCAGGCCTCCAGGTTTTCATAGGCGGACATATTGGGATAAAATGCAGGGGACTCAACCAGAGCTCCAATTCTCTTTCTTATATTGCTGATTTTATTTTCAGAATCAAATCCAAATAGATTTATTTTCCCTGAAGTGGGTTTTGAAAGCCCTGTAAGCATCCGCAGGGTTGTACTTTTACCAGCTCCATTTTCTCCTATGAATCCATAGATTTTACCTCTTTTAATATTTAAGTTTAAATTGTTAACCACTAAATTATTTTTGTATTTTTTACTGAGATCAGTGGTTTTTACGACATAATCGGTCATAACTATGCTCCCTTCTCTATAGAATATATCAATTGTAAAATTTTATGGATAATCAAGGGTAAAGGAAAGGTAAATTAAGTGTAAAGATTATACCTGAAGCTTGTATCCAATGCTCCATACAGTTTGTATGTATTCATGGAGAGGTTTTGCACTGTGAATTTTATTCCTTAAATTGCTTATATGGACCTTTATTGTATTGTCATCACACAGATAATTTTCTCCCCAGACCGTTTCAAATATATTTGTTTTTGTAAATACTTTTCTGGGGTATGATATTAAAAGCTCCAAAATGTCAAATTCTCGTGTAGTCAGGTTTATGGGAACTTGATTTACAAACACTTCTCTTGTATCTTTATTTAAAGAAATTTCTCCGTAAGTTAATATAGAATTGTCTTCTTTAGAAAATTTTTTATATCTCCTAAGATTGGCGTCAATTCTAGCAGAGACTTCATCTATGTCAAAGGGTTTTGTTATATAATCATCTGCGCCTGTTCTAAGTGCCTGAATTTTGGTTTCTGTGTCCCCTTTGGCCGAAATTATGATTACAGGCATTTCTCTAGCTGTTCTTATTTTCTCCAGAATTTTTTCACCAGCTAATCCAGGAAGCATTAAATCTAGAATTACCATATCCCAATTTTCATCTTTTAAATTCAGCAGGGCTTCTGTTCCGGAATATGCGGACACTGTATTGTATCCTGAATTTTGCAGCATATGACAGAGAAGTTTATTAATATCAGCATCATCCTCTACCACTAATATTTTTATAGGGTTTCCCATGGTAATCACCTTTCTGAAAATTATATTTACAAATTACATTATAGTAGAATAAATATATTTTTTAAATCAATTATGCAAATAAAGAAAAATTTTACTTATATGTATTGAATTTTTAGACAGATAGTGTATAATTTATATCAACAGATAATAATTATTAAATTGGAGGTATATAATATGAGTAAGAATTTTTATGAGGCAGTTAAAGATAGAAGAACCATATATGGTATAGATAAGAAAAAAATTGTGCCTGAGGATAGAATAATAGAAGTAGTTCAAGAAGCGGTAAAAAATTCACCCTCTGCTTTTAATTCACAGAGTGCAAGAGTAGTGGTGCTATTTGGAGAAAACCATGATAAATTGTGGGATATTACGGAAGCTGAGCTTAGAAAGATAGTTCCTGATGAGAATTTCTCAAAGACAGGAGAAAAGATCAATTCTTTTAGAAAAGGTTATGGGTCTGTTTTATTCTTTGAAGATCAAGACGTCATATCAGAACTTCAAAAGAATTTCCCACTTTATAAGGATAATTTCCCTATTTGGTCCCAGCAGGGTTCTGGAATTCTTCAGTTTATAATATGGACTTCTTTGGAGATAGAAGGTCTGGGTGTTTCACTTCAACACTATAATCCACTTATTGACGAAGAGGTGAAGAAAACATATGGGATACCTAATAATTGGAAATTAATTGCACAGCTTCCTTTTGGAAAACCAGTTTCAGGAGCCGGAGAAAAAGAAATTAAACCATTAAAGGATAGAATAAAGGTGTTTAAGTAAACTAAAAAGTGACTGCCTCAAAAAATTCTGAGGCAGTCACTTTTACTTTTACAATAGATTTCAACAGTTATTTAAGTTGTGCAGCTCTTTTTAGTACTGCATTCATACTTCCCGTTTTATAGCCTAAAATGTCCAGAGTAACATAAGTGAATCCTAGTTCTTTTAATCTATTTCCAACTTTGTCCATTGTATCCAAATTGAAAAATTTAGTTCTCTCTTCTGGAGCAACTTCAATTCTTGCAATTTCACCGTGATGTCTTACTCTAACTTGCCTAAAACCTAAATCCAGTAGAAATTGTTCTGCATCTTCCACCATTTTTAACTTCTTGCTGTTGATTTCGTTTCCATAGGGAAACCTAGAAGATAAACATGCAAAAGAAGGTTTATTCCATGTTGGTAAACCCATTTCTTTAGAATATATTCTAATATCCTGTTTGGTCAATTTGGCTTCTTTTAATGGACTTATAACTCCAAGCTCCCTGGCTGCTTTCATTCCTGGCCTGTAATCACCTATGTCATCAAAATTAGAACCATCTAAAATATATTTTATACCATTTTCATCTGCAACCTTTTTAAGTTTTGAATACAGTTCCTTTTTACAATAATAACATCTATTCACTGGATTTTGTGAATATCCCTTAATATCAAGTTCTTCTGATTCTATAATTATGTGTCTTACTCCTATGGATTTTGCATATTTTTTGGCTTCATTTAATTCTCTTTTAGGATAGGTAGAGGAAGTTGCAGTTACGGCAATAACTTTATCCTTGAGGACGTCCTGTGCAACTTTCAATAAAAATGTGCTGTCAACTCCACCGGAGAATGCTATTAATACACTTTCAAGTGATTTAAGTTTTTCTTCTAATATTGTTAATTTTGTACTCATAATCAACCTCTACTTTATTATGATTTTTATTTATATTTATTATAACATAATTTTTCATTTTTTGAGCTTATAAATCGCAAATTTTAATTTATATACGTGTGGTTTTGATGGCCAATGTGTTAAAATGAAAGATAAATAATGTTTTATAGGAGGGGGCTATTTATGAAAAGCATAAATTACGAAGCAGATTTCGACATAAAATATGAAAAATTAACTTTGGATTCCATTTCTATTTATAGAAATTTGCTTAAAGATAATGTAATAGACAGCTTAAAAAAACTTGTAGAATATATTGATAAGGGGAAAATCAATATGGAATCTACGGCCAATTTATACAATGAATTTTTCTTTAATCTAGTAGAAAGTGGATATTTTTCTTTAAAGGATTATATTATTGACAAGATAATTTTTAGTGAAAATTTTTTTTCACTTGAAGCTGAGAAGGGAAATTTTAAAGGGAATAGAAACATAATCAAGAATGCAGCAGCTGAGGATCTTGAAAAACTTCAAAACACTGCTGAGTTAACTTCTTCTGATATAAAGAGACAATTGCTGAAGCATTTTGATAAAGATGTGTATAAAGAAATGATTTTAAAATTTCCTCAATGGGAGGCGGAAGATGAATTTAAAGAAGAAAATTATCCTGAACACATAAAGTCAATAGAAAAAAGTTTTCACTGTAGTAGCAAGTGGAGCAAGTGTATTGATGAGCTTGAAAAATTTCACAATGTTTATGGATGCGGGATGTTTGCAAAATATAGGGCTTTTGTATGGGAACATATTAATGGAATGGGACATTTCAGAGGAATTGAAGATCCAGATTCTATTGAACTTTCAGATCTTATTGGCTATGAAAAAGAGCATCAGATTGTAGAGGAAAATACAGTACAGTTTTTAAATGGATTCCCTGCCAATAACGTGCTGATTCATGGGGATAGAGGTACCGGCAAATCCTCAACGGTTAAGGCCATCCTTAATAAATATTATAATAAAGGGCTGCGTATGGTTGAACTTCCTAAAGCATATCTGGAGGACTTTCCGGAGATAATAAGAAGATTAAAAAACAAACCCCAGAAATTTATTATATTTATAGATGATTTAGCTTTTTCAGACAATGAAGAGAACTATACTGCACTTAAATCAATGCTGGAGGGTGGATTTGAAAATAGATCTTCAAATATATTGATATACGCTACTTCCAATAGGAGACATCTTGTAAAAGAATATTTTAGTGACAGAAAGGGAGCGGCATCTTTTGATATTGATGATGAAGTTCATGAAGAGGATAGTGTACAGGAGAAACTCTCATTGGCAGATAGATTTGGAATAAATGTGCTATTTACGTCTCCAGATAAAACTGGTTATTTGCAGATTGTAGACGGTATTGCCCAAAAAAGAAAATTAGGCTTTGATAGAGAAAAACTTCATAGAGAAGCACTTAAATGGGAACGCTGGTATAATGGACGATCTGCAAGAACTGCAAGACAATTTGTAGATTGGATGGAAGGATGTCAAAAAAATTTGATAGTAAATAAAGATTTGAAATAACACCGAGATTAAGGGACAAGGAATAGGGTTCAAAATTATCAAACTTTATCTGAACTTAAGAATAACTTGATTTGGAAATCTGCTATATTTGAACCCTAAACTTTGTCCTTTTATATAAAGATCAGATTAAATTTTAAGTTCATAAGCATAGTTATGCACTCAGCTGTAAATAATAGCGCCAGAAAAATTCACACAATATTTTTCTGACATTTTTACGGGATGATATGATTTTTTGGCTTTTCTGAGACCGGGAATGCCTAAATCCTGTTCTCTGTTAATGTATTTAACATTGGATAGATAATTTTCCACAAAAGTTTTGTTGACAAAAGTGTATACTCCCCTTACGGAAGAGGAGCCCTTTTCTATGTGTATAATTCCCATATTGTCATTCAGACGTTCACCTATTGTAAAGGCAGCTATATTGTCAGCAACATATACTGCTATAGCATTTAAATTTAGAAAATCCATATTTTCCACAATTTCTTTGATACCTTTTAGCTCATAAAATAAATGTCTGTCGCCTTTATTGTTTTTCTCATACCAATTTTCAGCGGCTTTTTTAATGTCGTCTTTTACACCTGGTTCAGAGAAGTCTTTAACTTTGTAATCATAGGTTTTCACAAAATAGTTGTAGTGATTTTTTTTAGAATGAAGTTTTTTACCTGATAAACTTATGAGTTTGCTGGAGTCATAAATATAATCAAAATTATCTATGTCGGCCCTTATCTGAATGTTGTCACCGTAAATTTTCTTCAATTCATCTAGAAATGGTTGCTCGAGATCTTTGAACAAGTAAGGCATAGAATGTTCTTCCTTGTATTTCAGCAGTTCTCTTACTATATTTTTTAAGTTTGATGCAGTGTATCCGAGAGGCTGCATAAAATAGTAATTTTCATTGAAATCTTTTTTCTTTATGATAAGTGCATTGTCATAAATGGTGTATTGAACATCACAGCCTTCTTTCCATATGATCAGGCTGGTAAAGGAATATTCGCAAGTATTGAAATTGTATTTATTTAAGTATTTGTCAAAGATTATTTTGTCATCTATAGTAATAGGTTTAAATGTAAGCATAAAATTTCTACAGTTTAATAGATGGTACACATTATAGTGTAATACTATTATTTTACTGATGATACCTCCTCTTATTTTTTATGGTTGATTCCCATTCAGATCTTAATATTCCATAAAGATACATGTCATATCTAGTTCCATCTCTATAGATAAATTGTCTGTAAGTTCCCTCTTTTTTAAAACCCAATTTTTCATAAAGCTTTATGGCGGGTTTATTATAGGATATAACAGTGAGCTGTATTCTGTGAAGATTTAATTCTTCAAAGCCAAATTCCATAGTTAGATATAAAGCTTCCATTCCTATTCCACAGCCTCTATAATTTTTTTCGCCGATTCCTATATATATTGTAGCAGCACCATTATTCCATAATATATTTTCAAAACCTGTGATTCCAATTATTTTTTTATCTTCTATGGAATTTATTGCAAACATAAATTTATCCTGGGATTCTCTTAAGTTATTTAGTGTAGAATTTAATTCTTGAGCACTTCTTGGGAAAGCAGGTATCATGTCAAAATTTCTTAGAAAATATATATCATTATACCATGTTTCTAAAGAAGCTAAGTGAAAATCTTTGAAAGAAGTAAGTGTTACTTTAGAGCCCTTCAGCAGATCTTTAATCAAAATGTATGTCACCTCTTGTAAAAAGTTAGAATTAAAAGATAATGGCTTTTTATACATAACTATTATATCCTAATCCATAAATTATGTAAAATTCCATCAAAAATAAATTGATTGGTATTGATCTTTTATATATTATAATATAT
>NZ_FXYI02000080.1:0-15550 GCF_900184915.1 Clostridium sp. HV4-5-A1G
AGAATGCTGGAATACAAGGCTGGATGGTATGGCAGAAAAATAATAGTGGCACCCGGTAATTATGCAAGTAGTCAATTATGTTCAGTTTGTGGATACAAGAATAGAGAAGTAAAAAATCTTGCACTCAGGGAATGGATTTGCCCTAAGTGCGGCACACACCATGACAGGGATATAAACGCCAGTAAAAATCTGCTGAAATTAGCCATATAATTTTGGTAATACACTGAGGTTGGTTCGACCTTTAGAGCTTAGGTAAACTTGTTCCATTAGGAATATTGACTAAGAAGCCATCCACTTCTATAAGTGGTGGTAGTTCACATACAAATAATAAATCAAAAATGCACTGATATCGCAGATTAAAATAAGTGCAGACATAGGAAGATAAGTATAATTTCCGCCTATTCCCACTAACGGTGAAAGTATTCCACCGACTAGGTTCATGAAAAGTCCTAATATAGCAGAAGCGCTTCCAGCTGATTTTTTTTGGTTTTGCATGGCCAGTGAAAAGGCAGCTGTGTTTACAATTCCTACTGTGGACACTATAAAAAACAGTGGAATAGTTACCAATAATAAATATTTTGGCAAAAATGAGCTGATAAATAGAGCTGTACTTCCAAAGGCAGCAATGGAAATACCAATTTTCAACAGTAAATTTTCTCCCAGCTTTTCAGCAAGTTTACCTGTAATTTGCGACATCAATACAATTCCAAGACCATTTGTTGCAAATACTAGACTAAAATCCTGAGCAGACAGTCCGAATATATTCTGAAGTACAAAGGAAGAGCCGGAAATATAACAGAACATTGCCCCCGTGATCAAACCTTGTATAAGGGCATAACTTATAAAAATTCTATCGCTGACCAATGATTTAATTACAGTAAGAGTATTCTTGTATTTATTTTCCCTTGAAAGATCAGCTGCCAGTGTCTCTTTAAAGTAGAAAAGTACTGCTAAAAATAAAATTATACCGATAATGCCAAGGACTATAAATACTCCTTTCCAGGTGGTAAATTTTAAAATGATCCCCCCAAAAACAGGTGATAAAATTGGGAATATACCATTTACTGCCATGAGTAATGAGAAGAATTTTGTAAGTTCTGTACCATCGTAGAGATCTTTGGCGATGGCTCTAGAAATTACAAGACCTGCTGCACCTGATATTCCCTGAATAAATCTTAAAATGATAAGCACCCAGATTGAAGTGACAGAGGAACATAAAAAAGAAATAATTGTAAAAATAATGAGTCCCACCAGAAGGGGCTTTTTTCGACCATGTTTGTCACTATAAGGACCAACTATAAGTTGACCTACTGCAAGCCCTATTAAGCAAGTTGTTATGCTCATCTGTGTGAGAGAAGTAGTTGTATGCATTTGCCTCTCAATTAGTGGAAGTGAAGGGAGGTACATATCCATAGAAAGAGGACCGAAGGCTCCTAATGTTCCCAGTAAGAAAATAAGACCTATAGATGGTTTACTACTATTTGTTCTAGATATCAATTGATTTTCCTCCTACAGTTTTTATAAATGTTAATCATTGTTACATATTCATTACAGTTGTGCTGTAATGAATGAAAGTAAGTAATTTAATCCAATTGAAATTTATACCTAGCTGACGGATTGGGAATTCCAGTTAGGTGCAGGTCCCCTCAAATATGATATCAAAGCTGCAAAAAGGCTGAAGAAAAACGAGATTGTAAAGGCTGTTCTAAGACCCCTTATAAATTGGTTTGATGCAATACTGGCAGAGGAAACATGAGAATGTACAAAAAGAGACTGCATTGCGTCAGGAGGTATGCTTGTAGAAATTATAGCCATGGATATGGCAATGCTCAGAACCATTCCTGCATTATTAAACATAGTTCTTACTCCTGCGGCTATTCCTCTTTTATCAGCCGGGACATTTGACATTATTGCACTGGTATTTGGAGAAAAAAACATTCCGGATCCGATTCCAGTAATTATCATACAGAGTACCAAAGTTCCCATGGAAGAAGTTGTACTTATTTTCATAAACCCAATTAGACCAAGAGCAGATACCAGGAGGCCTGCAGAACTCAGTATCCTTGCGCCGTATTTGTCGCAGATCCAGCCGCTTACAGGTGAAACAGCCATCATTGCAATTGCAAAAGGGGATAGAAGTATACCTGCCGTTATTGGATCAATTCCCTTGTCTCCTTCAAAATAAAATATTAGGAGAAATGTTACGGCACCTCTGGCAATACCATTTAAAAGTGTGCTTGCATATGCAAAGGCAAGAAGTCTTGTTTTTAAGAGTCTCATATCCAGCATGGGGTACTCTTTGTGATTTTCAATATAGATAAATGCGGCTATAAGTAACATGGCAATTGAAAACAGCAGTATTACAGGCTTATTCAGCCATTTTGTAAATCCTCCAACTGTAAGGGCAAGCAAAAGAGAAAGTAATCCAAAAGTAAAAGTAAATGTACCACTGAAGTCAAATTTTTCATCAACATTAGTATCCTTCATTTCTCTAAGGGATACTGCAGCCCAAAAAGTTCCGAAAATACCTATGGGAATGTTGATGTAAAAAATATTTCTCCAGCCGAAATTTATTAGAAATCCTCCTAGAATTGGTCCTATAACTGCGGCAACGCTTACCACCATTGAATTTACTCCAAGGGCTTTTCCAAGTTCTCCTTTAGGAAAAGCATCTGTTATTATAGCGGTGCTGTTTGCAATCATGAGAGAAGCACCTACAGATTGTACCATTCTAAATATCAAAAGTTCAGTTCCAGTTGAAGACAGTGCGCAGAACAATGATGCTATGGTAAATAGGGAAAAGCCAGAAACATATAATTTTTTTCTGCCGAACATATCTGCTATTCTTCCAATAGAAGGTACTAAGATAGTCAACGAAAACATATATCCCATTATTGTCCACATTATTATGCCCATGCCTGCATTTAAATCCTTCATAATCACAGGCAGGGCAATCATGAGGGTACTTGCGCTTAACACAGAAAAAAGAGCTCCTATTGTGGTGCATGAAAGAGCAATCCATTTGTAACCTGGTTTATTCATTTTATGTCATCTCCTGTCTTATAATTGAAAATAAATCATACATTGTATGTACTGCTGTCTAATTTCTGTAATTTTTCAAGCAGATCGCAGCATCTTTTTTTTATTCTCTCCAGAGATTTTTCTTTATTTTCTATGGAACTTATCTGAGTTTTTATTTTTTTAATATATTTTTGAATTTCATCCGTATCTTTGCTGCTGTCATTTTCAAGCATTTCAGATACGGATTTTTTAATCATCATAAAATTTTTTATATCTTTCAGGGAAAAGCCCAGAGTGTTTTTTAGATCTTTAATTCTTTCAATTTTCATTATGTCTTCTTCTGTGTACAATCTGTAACCACAGTTGCTCCGTTTTGGTATGACAAGCTTCATATCTTCATAGTACCTGAGAGTTCTTTTGGTCAAATTGGTTTTTAGAGCTACTTCTTCAATCTTATAGTTATCTTTATAAGTGATAATATCGCCTTCCTAATATTTATTTCGATGCTGCTTAAGTAAACTCCATTTGAATCTAAAAATCACTTGATTTAGAATATATTTACATGATAAAAATAAATTATACTACTGATAAACGTTAACGTCAAGGTAATGAATTTACAGATTTACAGCGGCTGAGGGCAGCTATAGTATTGTATGGTGCTGCTATCTAATGGAATATGGTCTTGCTGAAAAATCTGATATAATATGAAAGTGAAGTGTATAAAATGCTATAGATTGATATTGATAATGAAAGGATAGGTGTGGATATGGGGTATGAAAGTATCGATAGGAATGCTATTAAAACCTGGATCATTGGAAGAACAATAGTGAGTATCATAATTTTTACCATATATATTTTGATTAAATATCTACTTATTGTTCCAAGGTTCAACTATATATTAATGGTTAATTATTTAATAAATATATTGGAATTTATCATAATTTTATTTTCCATAATGGAAAGTTTTGTATGGCCGTTTTTAGAATATCAGCAATGGAAATATGGTATATTTGAAGACAAAATTGAACTGATAAGGGGAATTATAGTCAGAAAAAAGACGATAATTCCTATTTCAAGAATCCAAAATTTAAAGATAGAGCAGGGGCCCATTCAGAGAATTTACAAAATAACTTCTGTAAATATTATAACTGCAGGTGGCTGCCACGAAATACCTGCAATACCAGTTGAAGAGGCAGAAGCAATTTCGGAAAGACTTAAAAGAATTATAGAAATGGGAGAGAGAAATGTATAAAGCAGAGAGAAACCATATTTTAAAAATATTTTATGATATGGCAAAATTGATTAAGGAGTTTATAGGAATTGTAGTTGCAGTAGGTGTCCTGGTTAGCAAAATAGGATTAATGAAGTCCATACTTATAGGGAGCGGGCTGTTTGCTGTGGTTATTTTATGTGAATTTCTGATGTGGAGAAAAAATTTTTTTATAATAAGGGAAAGCTCTATATATCATCAGGAGGGGATATTCAATATAAAAAAAGTAGAGATTCCATTTAAAAGAATTAATACTATAGACGTTTCTCAAAAATTTATAGAGAGGGTTTTCAAGGTTGCCACTATTAAAATTGACACTGGAGATACTTCAAACAAAGGCAGTGAGTTAAAATTTACTTTAAAAAGAACTAGAACTGATCAGTTGAGAGACATTCTATTGAAGAGAGGAACTATTGATAATGAAAGTCAGGAGAAAAAACCATATACCGTAAAACCTAGAGAACTCATTGTATATTCTCTTATATCAAATTCAGTATTGAAGGGAATTGGGATGTTGTTTGTGGCACAGCAATTTTTTGACCAATATCTAAAAAATTTTGTTTCTGTAAATACTTCTCTGTATGTGGACGAACTTAAGAGAGAAGATATCTACCATGCCGTATACACCATATCATTTATAGTATTGGGACTGATATTTATAAGCATGATTTTGTCAATAATATATGTCTTTTTCAAATACTATGATTTTAAGATGTGGTCGAATGGAGACAAAATATACATTAAATATGGGGCTGTAAACAGGAAAAGTTACAGTTTTGACAGGGAAAAGATAAAGGGGATCCATATAAAACAGACATTCCTCATGCAGTTTTTTGGATTTTTTACAATGGAAATTGAAAGTATCGGGTATGGGGATGAAAAGGAAGAAAAAGCTATACTGTATCCAATGTGTACCAATTCTTTAAAAGATCAAATTATTGAAGATGTGCTGTGTGAATTCAAATATATTGGGGAAATTACAAAACCAAATAAAAATGCAGGTTTTAGATTTTTCTATAAAAAAATTATTTTTTGGGCAGTTACGGTTCTTATATGTCTTTTTATAAAGCCTGAATTTGCGGTATTTACTTTAATATTGCTATTGCTTCTGATGATTATAGGATATCTTGAATTTAAAAATACTGCCTTTGGGACTGATAAAAATTTAATTTACATGGCTTATCACGGCTTCAATAAAACTCAGTCTGTATTGAAAATGACAGCGGTTCAATCGCTTACTGTGTCTCACACTTATTTTCAACACAGAAGGGGATTCTGTGATTACAGTATTATTTTGTACAGTTCAAATGCTGGCAAAATTTTAAAAGTAAAAAATTTAAAGAACGGTATTGCAGAAAGAGCTTTTAAATAAAATATGAATTGTAATATAATCTATATAAGATGTAGATGCAATATTTATGTGGCATATAAAGGATATAATTTATATGGAAGGAAGATGTAAAATTATGAAAATAATTGCGATTAACGGAGGTCCGAGAAAGAAGTGGAATACTGCAACTTTGCTTGAAAATGCATTGAAGGGTGCAGCTTCACGGGGGGCTCAAACTGAAATGGTACACCTCTATGATCTCTCTTACAAGGGATGTATAAGCTGTTTTTCCTGCAAGGAAGTTGGTGGAAAGAGTTATGGAAAATGTATACTTAAGGATGATCTGACACCGATTTTAAGAAAAATTAAGAATTCAGATGCATTTATTATAGGCTCACCTGTTTATCTGGGAGATGTTACAGGAGCTCTGCGGTGTTTTTTGGAACGACTGCTATTCCAATATCTTGTTTATGATAAAAATCATTCAAGTTTGCTAAAGAAGAAAATTCCATCGGCTTTTATTTATACCATGAATGTAGATGAATGTAATTTGGAGAAAGTAGGTTATAAGGAATATTTTCGAAAAATGCAGGAGATTGTAGAGCGTATTTTTGGACCTACAGAGGAACTTTATTCAACAGATACATTACAGTTTTCTGATTATTCCAGATATGTTAGCACATTATTTGATTCGGAGAAAAAAATGAAAAGACATAGAGAAGTATTTCCGAAAGATTGTAGAAGAGCCTATGAATTAGGTGAAAAATTGGCAGAAAGTCGAAAATAATTTTGTGGATTTTCTAGAAATATGAGTAGTAAAAAAGCACAAGTTATCGTATTGACTTGTGCTTTTTTATTACGATTTTTAAAATTTAAGCAAATATTGTTTTTTTCCTTGTAAAAAGGGAAACAATAAGTCCGAGAATAAGTCCTGTAATCATAGGTACAACCCATCCCATGCCAAGATTGAAAAATGGAATGTAGTTTCCATAGAATTTCAAAATATGTTGTATAAAAGGTATGGATTTAACTGCAGATGGCAGGGCATTTATGCAATCGGCTACGCTTACAAAGAGAGTGAACAGTGTAGTGAGCACGTATACGCATTGGCGGTTTTTGAAAAGTTGCGATAATAAACCGAGTAAAATTAAAGCGATAGCTAGTGGGTACAGGAACATTAAAACGGGGATTGAAAGTAAAATTATCTGAGTCAATCCAACGTTAGCTACAAGGCAAGCTATGATTGTAAAAAGAATTACATAGCTGTTATAGTTAAGACTTCTCGGGAACAATTTATAAAATGTCTCGGAACAAGCAGTTATAAGTCCAATTGCGGTCTTCAAGCAGGCTACTGTTACAATCAACGCAAGCAAAATACTGCCCCAGGAACTGAAATAATAGTTTGCTACCTGGGCTAGCGCAATTCCTCCATTTTCGGATACAGGAAATTTTCCAACACTTGTAGCACCTACGTAAGCCAGACATCCATAAATCAGTCCCATGAGTAAAATGGTTACTATACCGGATTTGATAGTTCCAACTGCAATTCCCCTTGAACTTGTAACTCCAAGGTCTCTTAATGTTCTTACAACTATAATTCCAAAAGCCAGAGAGGCTAATGCATCCATAGTATTATAACCTTCTAAAAACCCCTTAAAAAAGGGAGTATTGGTATAGGCATCCACGATTTTTGCATTGGCTGCGGTTCCCATAGGATGTACAATACTTGTTACTATTAAAATAGCAAGAAATATTAAAAAAATTGGATTTAGAACTTTTCCAACCCAGGTGAGAATTTCATTTGGCCTTAAAGAAAAAAACAGTGCCGCAAGAAAAAATATGATGGTGAACAGAGCAAGCCCTAATCTAGCATATTGACTTGGAATAAAAGGAGCAAGTCCAATTTCATAGGAAACCGTTCCAGTCCTGGGCAGTGCAAAAAATGGTCCTATTGTTAAATATAGCAGCAGTGTCATTACGTAACCATAAATGGGATGAACTCTGCTTGCAAGATCAAATAAGCCTGAACTTTCGGAAACACCAATGGCAACAACACCTAAAAAGGGAAGACCAATAGCTGTTATGAGGAATCCCAATGTTGCTATAGATACATGGGCACCAGCCTCTTGTCCCATATGTACTGGAAATATTAAGTTTCCTGCCCCAAAAAATAGTCCAAACAGCATAGACCCAACTATGATGTAAGACGATAAAGATAATTTTTTATCCAAAATAAATCAGCCCCCAACTATAAATTGATAATTTTATGAATTCTCTTATTGATAGATAAAAGAATTCATTTATTAATAATACCATAAATGCTCTCAAGCACACTTAACTACCGTATAATTTTTTATTTTCTGAAAAATTTATTTGTGATATTGCTACTGTGAACTGAAAATGTTATTATTTAATTGACAATAAAATAACAAACAAATTCTTTACAATAATATTCAGGAAAGGATGTTTTATTTATGGCAACATTAAAATTACTAAGAGCTCCATTAAAGTATATACAGGGAAAAGATTCGCTGTTGAATTTTTATGAAGAAACCAAGGATTTAGGTTCTTCTTTCCTATTTATTTGCAGTAACAGCGGATACAAAAATTGTCATGTTAAAATTGAAAAAAGTTTTGAGAATACTGATAGTAAATTACATTTTGAAATTTTCAGCGGGATTAGTTCCAACAGTGAAATTGAAAGGATGAGAAAAATTGTAAGAGATGAGCACATTGAGGTGGTTGTAGGAGTTGGCGGAGGCTCAGCTATTGATACAGCCAAGGCTACAGCTTATTATGAAAAATGTCCTGTAACGGTTGTACCTACGGTAACGGCTACAGATGCACCTTGTACAGGACTTTCTGTTATTTACAATGATGATGGTACTTTTTACAAATATTTATTTTATCCTAAAAACCCAGAAGCAGTTATAGTGGATAGCAAAATTATAGCAAATGCACCTGTAAAATTTCTAGTAGCGGGTATGGGAGATGCACTTGGTACCTATTTTGAAGCCAGGGCTTGTGTTAGAACTGATTCTCCAAGCCTAGAAAATGGAGGCATATCCATGTCTGCCATGGCACTTTGCAAATTATGTTATAGCACATTGATGGAATACGGCTACCAAGCCAAGTTGTCCTGTGAGAAACATTTGATTACACCTGCTCTGGAAGCCATTATTGAAGCTAATGTATATCTGAGTGGAGTAGGTGCTGATAATGGGGGACTTGCGGTTTCACACTCTGTATACAACGGATTTACGGCTTTGCAAGAATGTGAAAACACAATGCATGGACCTTTAGTCGCATTTGGTACTATGGCACAGCTTATTTTGGAAAGGGCTCCGCAAGAAGAATTAAAAAAGGTCATGGATTTTTGCTATAAAGTGGGCCTGCCTATAACATTAAACCAAATTGGTGTAACGGATGAAAGAAGAGTCTATATAGCGGCTCAAAAAGCTTGTGTGCCGGGAGAGACAGTTCATAATTTAGCAGGAGATGTAACTCCGGATCAGCTGTATGATGCAATACTGACAGCGGATTTACTTGGCCGGGAATATTTTAAATAGTAAAATATGGATTGTATAAAAAGGGCAAGATGCCCTTCTTTATATATTTTTAAAAGATTGACAGAGCAAGATTATTTTATCTGTAACATTTTGCGAGTACTATCCATACAATATAATTGGTAAATTATTTAAGAAGGAACAAGAATGCAAGGAGGTTCCTAATGTATAGTAATGAATTTTTCCGCTGTCCATATCTATACCGTATTGATGAACCCATGTGTCCATTTTTAAATAGACAGATGGGATATTACGACGATCTTGGATATTATGATTATCCTGAAGATCTCATACGTTCTTATGAAAATGGTTATAGAAACATGTTCGTGCCACAAATGCCTGGTGACAGATGGAGTAGATGGGAAGATCTAGGGGGTGCATTGACATCGGCACCTGCCGTTTCATCATGGGCTCCTAATAGGCTGGATACTTTTGTAAGGGGAACAGACAATGCACTGTGGCATAAATGGTGGAATGGCTCTAGATGGAGTGACTGGGAAAGCCTAGGTGGAAACTTGACCTCGGCACCTGCTGCTGTTTCCTGGGGAAACAACAGGATTGATGTATTTGCAAGAGGTACTGATAATGCTATGTGGCATATATTCTGGAATGGCTCACGATGGAGTGGCTGGGAAAGTCTTGGAGGTACATTGACATCGGCACCTGCCGTTTCGTCATGGGCTCCTAATAGGCTGGATACTTTTGTAAGGGGAACAGACAATGCACTGTGGCATAAATGGTGGAATGGCTCTAGATGGAGTGACTGGGAAAGCCTAGGTGGAAACTTGACCTCGGCACCTGCCGCTGTTTCTTGGGGAAACAACAGAATTGACGTATTTGCACGTGGACAAGGTAATCGATTGTATCATCTGTGGTGGAATGGCTCTCGTTGGAGTTCATGGGAAGATCTTGGCGGAAGATTAACTTCCGGCCCGGCTGTCTCTTCCAGAGGGACAAATAGACTTGAGGTCTTTGCAAGAGGCTTAAATAACCAGTTGATTACTAGATCATGGAATGGATCCAGGTGGAGTGATTGGCGCAGCTTGGGTGGAAACATAACTTCCGAACCTGCTGCGGTATCTTGGGGGCCAAATAGAACAGATGTATTTGCTAGAGGAAGAAATAATGCCATGTGGCATATATACAGAAACTAAATTCAAAAGTTGAAGAGTTCAAATACCAAATAGTGGAAATACGATATTTGAACTCTACTATTTTCAATATAATCTATGCAGTTGCATATAGTAAGTTATTTGTATAATATAATAAATTAAGTATTATATTCTTTATATTTCCAGGGAAATTTTGAAAAATTACTGTACGATATTTTCTGTGTAGGATGTATATAAAAGATAATATGTTGAAATAAAAATGTACCTGTATATAAAATTCAGGTACATTTTACAAATATTTCATTTCTAATTTCTATCCGAACACTCCCATTTGCTAACACTTCCGAAATTAGCAAACTTAAGAATCACTTTATTTATAAACAAGTTTTATGGTGAGATTTCTACATATTGATTTTGCAGCAGCTTTATTGTTAGGAGCAGTACCACTTTTTCAGTAATTTTATGGGAATCCTTATTTAAAGATGATTTGCGATCTTGGTTTTTTGGATGTTCAAGAATATCAGTTTCAACAATTTCTGAATTTATCAATTGACAAAATACACTTTCATTAAAAGGTTGAATTAATTTAAAATTTTGTTCATGGGCATTTTGAGCTATACTATCTTTTTCGGAAATACCACAGATTTTAACATCAGTTTCTGATATATCTATTTTATTTTGAGAAGGAGTAGGTGTAAATTTAGGGGGAGTTTTAAGGGGGATTTTAGTGGCGCACTTAAATGGTATTTTAGCGGAAGAATATTTTAAAATTTCTCCTTTAACCTGTTCTTTCGAAATATATTCAATATTTTTTTTAATAAAACCATCTATGAATACTATTCCCGTATTATATTTGTGGCTTTCAAAGCTAGGTGTAAATTTAAACTGATTTAAATATACGTTTTTTCCTATGTCCTTAATTTCTGATACAGTATCTTGCAGCTTAAGGGAAGATTGAACAGTAATAATTACTTTGCATTCTGCTAGTACTACTGGAACTTTTATCGTCACTGGTCCTTTAATTGCCTTGGAAATATAAGGAATGTTTTCGCAAAGAGGTAGCATTTCTGAAGTAACGGTCGTTTCGCAATTTTCGACAGCAATTTTATTTTTATTTGAGGGTATAATTTGCTCAGTATTAACATTTTCTAATAAGATATGATTTTCATTGCACTGTTGATTATGATTTAAATCAGATTCAAGAAGATTTGGCGTATGAACAGAATTATCTTCTATATATTTTTTGTTTTGATTGTTGTAATAATTTCTATTAGGTTCAATGTATTCTACGATTTTATCATTCTCAAATACTAAAAATTTTTTGTAATAGTGGTTCCACAAATAATTTTTTCCACTATAATGTTTTTTATCATGTCTTTCTCTATGTCTGTGGCTATTGTGCTCACGGTGTTTTTTATCATTTTTTATATTATGTTCATTATCTAAGATCACTTCATAATCTTTATTCTGATGCTTTTTATGATGCCTGTCATGGTCTTTTCTTTTATGATGTCTCTTATGATGTTTCCTGTTAAGCTCATTGTCATAATAATTTTTTCCAGGATGATTTTTATCATATTCAGTTGAAGAATATTTTATCTCCATGATTCATCCTCCTTTTAATAGTATTGTAAATTAAGGTGTTTGAAAGGTACAATTATTTTAGATCATTTTATCACTGTTTTTTATATTCTAAAAAATAGATCCAAAACTTTTTTTAGATAAGCTTTGGATCTTCAGTATATAAGTTAGACAATATAATATTTAGAAAGATATTAATATTACTAAATTTCTACTTCTAACAATCTTTTTCTTTAGGCCATGGATCATGAGGGTCAACTGGATCACACGGAGTGCATTCAGAGACAGAAGTATCATATTTTTGAGATGAATTTTCAAAAGTCTTCTTAGGTTCTCCCAGTGAATCGATTCTTACCTGTTGTTTTTGCAGTACTTTTAATGTCAGATCTATCACTATTTTTTCGGTGAATGTACGGAACTCCTGCTCCATAGGACTTCCATAGAGTTTACCGTTTACTGGAACTGGACATTTATGAATGTCAACTTCAGTAATACATGATTTTACTAATTCACAGAAAGGTTTTTCATTAAATATTTCCGTAGTAGTGAAATTTTGATCACAAGGATTACGTCCAATTATAGGATCTGCACAAACGTCACAGCTTTTGAGGCTATCTGTAAAGTATTGCAGCTCTTGTGAATTAGGGTTACTGCGGAAGAAAGGTTTTCTAATGAATTTAACCCTAGTAGTACAATTAAAAGGTACCTTAACTGTGCAGTGTCTTATATCGCCGCATATATTTTTTTTGTCACTGCTTATACATTTTTCTGTTGCATACTCAATATTTTTTCTTACGAAACCTGATATATATAATATACCGGTATCGGATTTCTTATCTTGAGAGAAAGGAATAAGGCGGCATTGAGTTAAATATACATTCTTCTTAATACGTTTTATTTCTATTGCTTCTTTGTCTAATGTTATAGTAGCTTCAACTGGAATAGTTATATTTGTCTCTGCTAGTATAACTGGAATTTTAACAAATGTGTCTCCATATGGAATCACATCTGGTTTTACACGAATTTGATCACACATACCTTCAGTTTTAGCCGTAACAATTGCACAAGATTTATCATTGTTTTGATTATAAGCTAAATTATTAGAGGTATTGTCTGTATAAACTTCATTTTTTTGACCTGATTCATATACATCACTCATAAATAATGTTATCCTCCTTTTTATCTAAGAAAATATGATTAGTAAATGTTGACTGTATCAGATTCTAATATATACTATTCATATTTATAGTTTTTGTTACAGGAAGAATATCCATATTTAATATTCATATGTTTCCCAGGCACACTTTGTTGAGATATTTTTTAGCAATTTCTTTTGCTTTTAACATGAATTTTATATCCGTAGGGGGATTACTCAGTTTATATCGTGGAAAATACCTGGTTAGGTGAAGAGGAATATTTTTATCTATACTGCTTAGAAATTTTGCTATGGATTCTACATCATCCATATTGTCGTTTTCACCAGTTACTAATAGATTGGTTATTTCCACATGACAGATTTTAGATGAAATTTTTATTGTATCCAATACTGGCTTTAGGTTTCCACCACAGATATTGCTGTAATATTTATTGCTGTAACTTTTTAAATCGATGTTCATGGCGTCTACATAATGAATAAGTTCACTTAAAGGTTTTTCATTTATATACCCGTTGGTTACGAGAACTACAGAAGAAGATTTATCTGCTTCTTTTAAAAGCTTTGCACATTCATATACATATTCATACCATATGGTGGGTTCATTATAAGTAAAAGCAATGCCTATATTATTTTTGGTGGTCAATATTGCTTTTACCAATTGCTCCGGGGGAAGAAAATGGCTTTTTGCTTTGAACTGGGAAATACTATAATTCTGGCAGAAGCTGCAGGTAAAATTGCATCCGAAGCTTCCTGCAGATAATATACAAGTTGAGGGTTTGAAATAGTATAGGGGTTTTTTCTCTATAGGATCTAAAGCAATAGAAGTTATTTCTCCATAGTTGATAGTGAAAAGTTTTCCTTTCTCATTAGTTCTTACTTTACACCTTCCAAAATTGTTTTCACCTATAATGCAGTTGTGAGGACATAGGCAGCAGTGAATTCTATTGTCGTTTAATTTTTCATAAAATTTAGCTTCCATTTTCATAAATATCACCCTATTCTATATGTCTTACCACTTTAAATCTTTCTATAGTATATTTTTCATGAGGATTTATATTTCCCTTTTTCAAAGCAATGGACAATTGTTTATCTACAGTATCTACACCTTCTAAGTCTGGAAGTAGAACACCAGTCTTTCCCTTGCTTTCTACGATAACTCCGTATTTTTTAGGGCTTAGGTCTTTTTTAGTACAAATTTCAGGTGTTGTGAGCACATCTACGGAAAAGATTATATCTGTAAGCTCTGATTTATTTACTTGAATGAATCTTGGATCGTTGATACCGGCTTCTATAGAATTTCTTATGATTTCCTCTGCCACTGAATTGGCGGTAGGGAGTAAAGTACCTATGCAGCCCCTTAACTCCCCGTATTTTTTTAATGAGACAAATACGGCTCTTTTACTGTTTTTCATCTCGTGAGTTACGTAATCGGGAAGTTTAGATATAGGTTTCCCGGTTGTTAAGTAATTTGTCAAGTTTTCTCTGGCCAGACGGACATATGGATCCATGGAGTTTAATTTTTCTTCATATCTGTGTTTCCTGTTTTTTTCTAAGATTTCAAGTATGGAAGTGCCCTTTGAAGTAACATCAAATTTCATAACGCCGTATCCTACACCGAAGGGTCCTTCATAGCTTAAAAGATTGCCTTTGAATTTCTTACCGTCAAAGGCTCCAAGGAGAATGAGCACAGAACGTCTTGCACGTTCTCCGGCATCCTGTATTACACTTTTATCTATGCTGAAAGTATCCTCTACGCTTCCCTTTTTGAGGTCATTTAAAAATTCTCTGTCGAATTTTTCACCATTTGGACTATAACTATAAGGTCCTTCTTCTTTGAGTCTGTGAGACAGATCTCCACTTGCAATAAATACTGCGTTTCTGCCTAGTTCATCTACAGATTTGCTTATTATCATGCCAAATTTGTAGAGCTCTATATCATCTATTGGTGCATAAGTTATATGAACGAGTCTATAATTTGTATAGTTTTTATTTACAAAATAAAGTGGAACAATAGCTCCATGATCTAAGACTGTAGATCTGTGGTATCTAGACAACAATGAGTTATCAGCCATTACAACGGGAATTTTTTGTGATATTGAAGTCTGATATATTTTATCTGTGAGTTCTTTATCGATAGAGAGTTTCATGGATACACTACCTGCACCAAAGTCTTTAAAACTGCCGCTTACACTGTCACAAAAGGTAAGTGCTACAGCATCCCTGAACATGGTGCCATGTGGTGTAATTACTATTATGGTATCAGGAGATTTTTTTGCAATATCCTTTGATACTTCGTTTAAACTGTTTATGGTATCAGCTATTTTATTTTCCTCACCCCTGCCTACTTCGGGAATTATTATGGGAGGGTGGGGGGACAAGTAAAAACCATTTATACTCAACAAAATCACCTCGAAAATAATTTATCTGATTAATAGAGTTTTTATAATAATAATACTCTTTTTTACTAAATAGTTATAGGTATAAAAGTAATTTTTTAAAAGAATACAATATGTA
>NZ_FXYI02000081.1:0-15448 GCF_900184915.1 Clostridium sp. HV4-5-A1G
CCTTCTTCTACCAGTATTTTCCTAAGTACTCCGCTTTCTTTTGCTTCTATTTCATTTGTAAGCTTATCCGTCTCAACCTCAAATAGAATTTCTCCCTTTTCAACTTTCTCTCCTTCACTTTTATGCCAATTTACCAGGGTCCCCTCTGTCATGGTCAATCCAAGTTTCGGCATCACTTCAATACAACTCATTAAAAACCCTCCTAACATCTAGATTGAATACAAATAGGATAATGTAATTCAGAGAAATGTTCCCTGAATTACACATCTACTTATAATGTTTTCTTTACAGCAGCTACTATTTTATCTGCATTAGGCAGTATATAGCTTTCAAGTTTCGGTGAAAACGGTATTGGCACGTTGTAATTTCCAATTCTGACTACCGGAGCGTCCAGATAATCAAATATCTCCTCACTTATCAGGGCGGAAATTTCTCCCCCGAAGCCTCCTCTTTTGGTTTCTTCAGTTACAACCACCGCTCTATTTGTCTTTTTCACTGAATTGAATATTGTGTCTTTATCAAAAGGGAAGAGAGTTCGTGGATCTATTACTTCTGCGTCAATACCTTCTCCTGAAAGTTTTTGGGCAGCTGAAAGTGCTTCGTCAACCATTTTGCCTGTTGCCACTATGGTAACATCTTTTCCCTCTTTTTTTACATCTGCAACACCAAGAGGTATTGGTGCCGAACTTTCGTCTACTTCGCCTTTTTTAGGATAAAGGCCTTTATGCTCTATGAAAATCACAGGGTTATTATCATCTATTGAAGTAAGCATTAATCCATAGGCATCTGCCGCCGTAGTAGGATAAACCACCTTCAGCCCCGGTACATGTGTAATCCACGCTTCAAGACACTGTGAGTGCTGTGCTGCCCCCTGGAATCCAGCTCCGCATGGAACTCTTACCACCATGGGTAAATTTATTTTACCTCCAAACATATATCTCAATTTTGCCGCCTGATTAACCAGCATATCCATTCCAACCGTCATGAAATCCATAAACATAAGCTCTGCAATAGGTCTCAATCCTGTAGCGGCAGATCCGATAGCACACCCTAAAATGGCACCTTCTGAAATAGGAGTATCTCTCACTCTCATTTCACCAAATTCATCATGCATTCCCTGGCTTACTCCAAAACACCCTCCAAAGGGACCTACATCTTCACCAAACAACAGTACATTTTTATCCTGGCGCATTTTAGTGCACATAGCATCTTTTATTGCCTGTGAAAAAGTTATTTTTGACATACCTATTCAACCCCCTCTTTTATATCGCTGTACACATCTTCAAATACTGAATTCAATTCTGGTTCAGGACTGTTCATTGCAAAATCAACTGCCTCTTTAATTTGTTCGTCAACAGATTTTTTCATTTTATCTATTTTATCTTCACTTAAAACTCTATTTTCCAGCAGATATTTTTCGAAACGGGGAATAGGATCCTTTTTAATCCATGCTTCCTGTTCTTCTTTTGGTTTATAAGGCGCTGGATCCCCTTCAAAATGTCCTCTCTGCCTGTAGGTTTTACACTCTATGAGAGTTGGACCCTCTCCCTTTCTGGCTCTTTGTATGGCCTCACTGGCAGCCTTGTAAATTGCCACGGCATCGTTCCCATCTACTGTAACTCCAGGCATATTATAGGCTTTAGCCCTTACGGATATATCTTTGATATTCTGGTGTCTTTTCTGAGAAGTTGATATTCCGTATCCATTGTTTTCGCAGACATATACAATGGGAAGTTTCCAAACACTTGCCATGTTCAGTGATTCGTGAAATGTACCCTGATTTGTAGAGTCATCGCCGAAGAAACATACACAAACCTGATCTGTTCCCCTGTACTGTGCACTCATTCCTGCACCTAATGCTATATCGTGTCCTGCACCTACTATACCGTTTGCGCCAAGTATTCCTTTGGTTGCATCTGCAATATGCATGGATCCACCTTTTCCTTTACAGTATCCTGTAGCTTTTCCAAAAAGCTCAGCAGTCATATATTTGAGTTCTCCGCCTTTTGCTATTATGTGACCATGACCTCTGTGAGTACTGGTTATATAATCGGCATCAGTTAAGTTTTCACAAACAGCGGAAGATATGGCTTCTTCACCTATATAAAGATGTACAAATCCTGGAATTTTTCCCTCTGCAAAATTGTCCTTTGCCATGTTCTCAAATGCCCTTATTTTTAACATTTTGTCATAGATATCTATAAGTGTATTGTTTTTTATGCTTTCTCTTTCTTTTACCTTTTCCAAAATAATCCCTCCCAATAGTATTAAATACAGATATCAGCAGTATAATTACATTCATAAACGATTACATTGGTGTCCACCTCTTTTGCTTTGAATATAAAAATGGTTTGTATTCATTTATAAATTTATTTAGCAAAACTCATGCCAAATATCAAGGGATTCTATATTTATGATTTATCCTGTAAAATCGTCAATTTAAAAAACTACTTCAAAGAAATTTTTTCATAACGGGAATTATTTCTTTCCCATTTTTGGACAAGTCTGAATTTTTGATATTTTATATGATTTGTAAAAATAAGATTCTCTATTTAAGTTGACTGTGTAAATCACCTTAAATAGAGATAAAAGAAAAGACTACTATTTTAAATTGTATTTTTTAATTTTTCTATAAAGTGTAGATTTTCCCATTTCAATTAGCTTACTTGCATTTATCACATTTCCATTACACTGCTCTAATGCTTTAACAATAAGTTCTCTTTCAACTTGATCTACAGTTTTAATCTTATTTTTTGACTTGTTTTCTAAAGATATTGTATAATCCTGGATATTCCCAACACTTTCCATAATATAATCAGGTATCAGGGAATCCGTTATAATTCCATTTTTAGATAGGTAATATGCTCTTTGAACTACGTTTTCCAGTTCTCTAACATTTCCAGGCCAGTTATATTCTTTGATAATATCCATAAAACTTTTATCTATATGCTCTATCTGCATTTGATTTTTTTTATTCAATCTATTCAAAAAAAATCTCACAAACATTTCTATATCTTCTTTTCGCTCTCTTAAAGGGATCAGTTTTAAATTAAATACATTTAATCTGAAATATAAATCGCTCCTAAAATTTTTGGCATTAACCTCTTTTATAAGATCTCTATTTGTAGCTGCCACAATTCTTACATTTAGATTTCTCTCATATTTTCCACCAATTCTGCTAATAGTATGATTATCTAAAACTCTTAGGAGCTTAGATTGAATTTCAAGAGGTAATTCTCCAATTTCATCCAAAAATATTGTACCCTCATTTGCAAGTTCAAATTTTCCAGGATTACCCTCTTTAGATGCCCCCGTAAAAGCACCTTTTTCATAGCCGAATAACTCGCTTTCCACAAGATCCTTGGGAAGTGCCGCACAGTTTATTGCCACGAAGGGCCCATTACACCTTTTACTTCTGTTATGAATAGAGTGAGCGAATAATTCCTTTCCTGTACCGCTTTCTCCTGTTATCAGTACAGTACATTCATTTTGAGCTATTCTCTTTGCATCTTCAATTATACCCAACATTTTAGGATTATTAGTCAGTATGTTGTCAAAATCATACCTGGAAGAGAATCCTGCTATTTTGTTTACTACTCCACGCATCGTACCTGCTTTTTGTATAACGATTACAAATCCAACATAATTTTCACCTATTAGGACATGCGTTACACTTATATTACATTCCACTCTTTTATTTTTTACATATAAACTTATTTCTCTATAGGCAATTTTCCCATTGTCGCTTAATCCGTACATATCATTGGCTACGTCTCTTAATAGAACTTTCATATCCAATTTATACATTTCGCTTTTATGAATTCCAAGTATACTGCATATTTTTTCATTGAAATATTTGACTTTAAACTCATTATCTAAAACCAGCATGCCTTCTTTTATTGAATTAAACGCAACTTCTGTCCATTTTCTATGTTCACTTATGGCAAACTGTTCCTGTATGGTATTGGATGCTTCAGCAACTATACCCAGAGTATGGGAATGAAAAGTTCCTATGCTTCCTGATAGATCAATACAGCCTATTATTTTCCCCCTGCTGTTGTGTATTGGTGCTGCAGAACATGTCCACTTATGCTGTTCTCTGCAGTAGTGTTCTGCACCTAATGTCCAAACAGGTTTATCTAAATAAATACAAGTTCCAATAGCATTGGTTCCAACATCTTCCTCTCTCCATCTGCGTCCTTCTAAAAAATCCAGATTCTTGTTTGCAGCCATTATTCTTTCATTTCCCAGAATTTTTAAAATAACTGCATTTTCATCTGTCAGTATAATTGAATAATTTGTATCTTTCAAGATTTCATATAAATTTAACATTACAGGTAGACAAATTCTTATAAATTCTTTTTTTTCCTCAAGTACAGCATCAAATTCACTTTTGAAAAGAATATTAGCCTTATTGCTGTTTTCTCCAACACCGTAGTTTTTACATCGTATCCAGGAATTTAAAATATCAGGCCTAACATCTTTTGGTATTTCATTATATTCTATAAATCTACGGCGTCTTTCTTTAATCTTATCTATATAGCCCATAGTCATTCCTCCTCGTAAATTCTATATGAAATATAACAGTACTCTTATAATATATTATACAATATATATATCTAACAGCACAAAAAATTAAGAGATAGACACTGACCTTTTAATTCAAGCGTCTATCTGCGTAAAGATATATTAACTATTTTAAATTCTCCAAGATTTTAATACTCTCAAAGGCCTTATAGGAACTTCTCACATAAGGTCCTGAAAATACAACCTTAAATCCCTTATCCAATGCCATTTTTTTGTACTCTGCAAACTTTTCAGGAGTGACGTATTCAAAAACAGGCAGATGCTTTTTAGATGGTCTAAGATATTGACCTATTGTCAATATATCACAGCCGACTTTCAATAGATCATCCATTACTTTCAATACCTGCTGCTTTGTTTCTCCAAGTCCCAGCATTATACCGCACTTTGTATACACACTGCTGTTGAATATTTTAACTTGTCTCAGCAGCTCAATGGATCTATCATAAATTGCCAAGGGCCTAACTTTTTTATATAAAGATTCCACCGTTTCAATATTATGATTTAGTATATCCGGTCTTGCATCAATTATATCTTTTAAAGCATTCCAATTACCATTTAAATCGGGTATCAGAAGTTCTACAGTGGAATGCGGATTTTCTCTTCTCATGGCTTTTATGATCTTTACAAAATGTTCTGCTCCTCCATCTTCTAAATCATCTCTTGTAACGGAAGTTACAACTGTATGTTTAAGTCCAAGTTTTTTGCTGGCAATGGCTACGTTTTCAGGTTCTTTAGGATCAAGTTCCTGCGGCATCCCTTTATTTACAGCACAGAATCTGCAATTTCTCGTGCAGGTATCCCCCATCACCATAAAGGTAGCTGTCTTGTGCTTGAAGCATTTCCCTATATTGGGACAATTTGCACTTTCACAGACTGTATGGAGCGAGAGTTTCTTTAACATATTTTCCATTTTATCTAATACAACTTCATCAGGTGCTTTCATTTTCAGCCACTCTGGTTTCGAATTCAATAAAATCACTTCCTCTTATGTCTTTTTTCATCAATTAGAAGATTTCATCTCCACTTTTATTTCCAAGTCCTGGATGAATGTCAAATCTCACTGCTCCTACAGGTATTTTACTTTTTACAGCTTCTTTAACCCTGGCGGTACCATTAACTCCAAAGCCGCCGCATAATTCTATTGCGCAAATATCATCTTTTACTAGATCCACAGCAACTTTACAGGCTTCATCATAACTTGAGACTCCTACGCTTATAAGTTCCATTTTCACCGTCTTTATAATTGATTTATGGATTTTAGGATTGGCTCCTGGTGCTAAAAAAATAAATGCAGCTTTCATTGAAAATTACCTCCTGTATTTTTTATTGATTCTTAAAAGCATAAATCAAGCCAATACCAGAAACATTGAAATATCTCCATTAAAATTACTCTAAAATCCAATTATGGGAAAAAGTTATTTCAAAATGGGAATTATATTAATTAATTTATCTTTTGAATACACGCATGACTAATTTGCTTTTTTAGTAAGATCTATGTGCATTTTTTCCACCTTTGCCAACACATCGAATATCTTTTTAACCTGGTAGTCATTCATTTTATCTGCATATCTTTCATAGTATTCTACTGCATGTTTTTCCCTTTTACAGGCCATGTTAAGAAGTTCCCCGTCGCTTTTGTATTTAGAATAATCCAGGCTTTTAAGTTTGGGTTCTACAGTAAATCCACCTATTTTGCGGTGTATATTGGCATGTACATACTCCACTCTCGAAAGAGATCTAAACATATTTTTTATTTGAATATTTGCGGCAAGTTTAGAGACTTTATCATAAAAGTCACCATTAAATATTTCTAATTTATATGCATGATCTATTATTTTAAGGCTTCCTGCATCAAAATTATATTTTTGCTCTTCTGCGTTTTCATTTTTTGATATCATATATTTCCTGGGTGCCCCGCAAAAAGGGCAAAAACTTATATTATCCAGGGTGTTTTTCCCTTCAAATGCTTCTGCATTATAAAAATAATTTTTATCATCTATAATTGCACCACAGATTCTGCAAATCAATTTTCTCATTGAACGTACCCCCTAAATCGTAAATTAAAATTTCCTACCAAACGGTTACCTATAGTATATCATAGGATTGTAAAGTAATAAAAACCCTGAAAATAAAAAGAATATACTTTAAATGCTTGTCATAATTATTAATATTGATGTTTTAAATATTATCAATATAATCTGTAGGTCAGGAGTTTTTATGAAAAGAGAAAGATTTTTAAAAAGTACACTTATCCTAATCTGTTCAAACTTAATAACCTCAATATTCGCATTTGTATTTTCAATAATATTGTCCAGAAATCTAGGAGCTGAAGGTATGGGACTTTACGGACTTATAATGCCTGTATACGATCTGTTTATATGTCTCATTACAGGAGGTATGGTAACCGCAATTTCCAGAGTTGCTGCAGTATATTTCGGAAGAGATGATTTCAATAATTTAAACCGCTCCATAGACATATCCTTGACTTTTAATTCTCTGCTGGCTACTTTTGTAGTTTGTATGATATTTATAAATGCCCCCTATATAAGTGCCAATATAATAAAAGATACCAGATCCATCCATGCTCTTCAGGTTATGTGTCCTGCCATTTTTTTTATAGCACTTTCGTCCATACTGAAGGGTTATTTTTACGGGATATCAGAGATGAAAATACCCGCTTTTATAGATATATCTGAAAAATTTCTGCGAATTGTCATAATAACTTTACTCATAAATTCATTTTCACTGAAAGATGTAAATGGGACTGTAACTGCAGCTTATATAACTTTAACTTTGGGGGAATTCATAAGTTTCACTGTACTCTACGTTATGTACAAGATAAAAAAAAGAAGATTTGGATTCAATTTCTCAAATACAGAAGACAAATTACAGCTTTTATTCAACATACTTGTCATATCATTTCCACTATGCATAAATGGATTTTTATCTACGTCCCTTTCAGCCATTTCAGCTCTGATAGTTCCAAGAAGGCTGGTGGCATCGGGAATAGAATACAATGCAGCTCTTGGTATGATAGGCAGATTTAATGGTATGGCCATGAACATAATATTTTTTCCAACTACAATTATAACCTCCATGTCCATAGTTCTCATACCGGATTTATCAGAAAAAATGAGCAAAAAAGATTATTGGGCAATTGAGAGAAGAATATCTCAAATTGTAAAAATAGCTTTATTTTTGGGAGTTTTGACTATGATAATCTGCATTTCCCTGTCTGACTATTTAGGAGAATTATTTTATAGACGATATGATCTGGAAGACTATATAAAATTTACAGCATTGTCCGCTCCAATTATATTCGTATCCATGTCAACTTTTGGAATTTTAAATGGCATAGGTAAACAGAAAGTAATACTCAGAAATTCTCTTATTTCTTCAGTTATGGATGTGATACTGGTATATTTTTTAACAGGTATACCAAGTATAAATGTATACGGATGTGGTATAAGCCTGATGATCACTTCTCTGACTACCTTGGCATTAAATATGCACGAACTTATAAAGGATAACTTCTATGGAAGCCCTTAGAAGTTATCCTATCTCATTTTGGTCAATATAAATCTTGGAACTAATTTTATAGCCCTGGAAGGCAGTGACTGTAAATCCCTTTTGCTTATTCCTCCGATTAAAACCAGAACATACATATAGGTCACAATTCCAATTGCTATGGATAATACAGTTGAAATTGCATTTGGAAGATACGGAATTTTGATAAATTTCAGTACAAAATGCATTAAAAAATAACTCACATATACTATGATTCCCATGGCAGCTGAAGCAGCCAGCGGTTTAACCGCATGATTCAGCATGCTGACTCTTACATTTAAAGATTTTTTAATAATTCGGTGATTCAATGCTATGGGAATTATAAATCCCATAGTACTGCCTATTACAGCGCCAAGTATATTTATTTCAGGTATGGAAATCAGGAAATAATTTGTAATTATTTTTACGCATATACCTATTATGGAGTACAAGGTGGCAGTAAAAAGTTTTCCTATACTCTGCAGGATAGTGGTTTGGATCTGCATGAGGGACATCAATACAAGCACCACTGAACCCCATGCCATAATATAGGATCCACCTCTGAATTTAAGCATCTGAAATATTGGATCGCTTAAAACGGAAAATCCAAATGCACAGGGAATTGCAATCAGAAAGCAGAGCCTGAAGGAATAATTTATATTGTCCTTTACCTTCTTGCCGTTTTTGATGGCAACAGCTGCGGATATTGCAGGAAGTATAGCCGCTGAAAGAGAGGATATTATGGTTATAGGTACATTCAAAAGCTGCTGGTATTTTGTAAGATATCCATAAAGTATGGTTGAGTTTACATCACTAAATCCGCCGGCCATGAGTCTGGACTTTGTGTTCCACATATCAACCAGATTTCCTGCATAGGTCATCCCCACACATATGGTTATAGGCACTCCATATTTTATAATTCTTTTCACCAGTTTGCCGGTGTCAATTCTCTCTGACTTCTGAACTGTCATCTTCTTATACATGCCAGATCTTCTGGAGTTTTCATAACAGAACATTAGAAAGCATGCAGAAGCCAGTGCTCCAAGGGAAGTGCCGATAGGTGCTCCTACACATCCCACTTCCACTCCGTACTTTATCAGGTACGCTGCAAATGCTATACCAAATATGGTATTTACTATCTGCTCTATTACCTGGGATACAGCTGTAGGTGTCATATTGCCACTGCCCTGAAAATATCCCCTGTAAGCTGAAGCCACAGAGGTAAACAGTATGGCAGGAGCCAAACTTAAAAGGGATAGATAGATCTTGCTGTATTTCATTACTCTGGACAGCGGGGATGCGAAAATCATCAGCAGTGCCGCCATCACTATTCCCATTGCCATAAGCATGAATCTGGCTATCTTAAATCCCTTCACTGCATCCCTGTAATTCCCCACTGCATTCAGCTCGGATATAAGTTTGGATATGGCCACCGGTATTCCTGAATTGGTAAGCACATAGACAAAAGTGTATATCTGATAGGATGCTCCGTAAAGGCCATAGCCTTCATCCCCGACTATTCTCATGAAAAGTGGTATGTATATTATGGACAGGATCTTTACCAGCATTCCTGCTGCTGAAAGTATGGCAAAGCCTTTAGTAGTCGACTGTTCCTTCATAATTCAAAACTCCCTATACCAAATCTAAAATTTATCAAACAAGTCATTTTTAATCTTTCTAAATACAGGTGGCAGACTTTCCGATATGGTCTTGTTTTCCATATATTTTAAATGTTCGGGACAGTCTCTGAAATTTAATTTATAGGCATAAAGGTATTGATATTTTAATCCATACTTATTGTAAAAAAGGCTGTTCAATTTTGGTGTTCCATATTTTGCATCTCCAATTATAGGATTACCCAGATGTGCCAAATGAGCCCTCAACTGATGACTTCTGCCTGTAATAAGTTCCAGATCTACTAGTGAAAAAGTGCCGCAAGTTTGGAGAACTTTTACTTTCATGGATATTTTTTTAGTATTCTTTTTGGGAACATCATATACAATGGACATATTATTTTTTATATCCTTTAGGATATATCCCTCATATAGGCCTTCTTCTATTTTCCCCTTTATCATTGCCTCATAGTATTTTTTTATATTCCTGTTCTTTACCATTTCATTCAGCAATTTCAGTGAATCATAGTTTTTACCATATATAACTATACCTGATGTATTTCTGTCGAGCCTGTTGCAGGGTGAAGGAGTAAATGTAATTTCCTTTCCTGGATCGTATTCCCCTTTGTCATATAGATATGAAAGTACATAATCAGTTAAAGTTGAACCATTGGAGCTTTTTCCCGAATGTACCAAAATTCCGGGCCATTTTTCAACTAAAAGCATGTTTTTATCTTCGTAGGTTATTTTCAAAAAATTGCTTTCTACTTTTTTCAACTTTGTTTTTTCCTGCATAGAAGTTATATACTTAGTTTCTATTATATCTCCCGCTGACAGAAAATAATTTTCTCTGGATTTTTTATCGTTTACCTTGATGTCGCCCTTTCTTATAGCCTTGTATATACCGCTTAGTGGTACATCCTTCAACCACTTTCTCAAAAATTTATCCAGCCTTTGACCAGATTCATTATTTCCGATTTCAACTCTCATCATGATCTCTCCAGTACTTTTAATATATTTAAGTTCTAAATTATCCTTATATGACTCCAAAAAATTTTGCATTAATAAACAAACTTCATATGAACTGAGAATCACTTTATACGGACAACATCTAATTATATACTACTGTCCTTGACTAAATCAATATAAAAATCATCATAATTCACTCTTATACAGTTGTATGTTTCCAAGGAAAAATTGTTTATCACTGAATTTACCCTTGGTGATACCCTTTAAAGCTTCCTCAAACTGATATACACTTGCATCTATCTCGTCTAAATAGTGTAATATCTCAGCCTCCAAAGTCATTGGCTTTTTAGGTGAGCCATTTTCCTCCACACCGTGATGCGAAACTATCATATGTTTTAAAAGCAACTCTATTTCTTCAGGAGTTCCCAATTCACTTGCTGCATCATGAACCATTACTATACCTTCTACAATATGACCCAGTAATTTGCCCTCTTTAGAATAATCTTCCACTACACCTAATTCGCTGGAGTCAAGTTCCTTAATTTTCCCAATATCGTGCAGCATGACACCGGAAAACAACAATTCTCTGTTTATGTAGGATCCATATACAGAAACAATGCTCTGTGCGTTTTTAAACATCCTGTACATGTGATATAGTAGTCCTCCTCTAACTGCATGATGTACCTTTTTAGCTGCAGGATAATATATCAATTTGTCCTTATTGTCCATTAAAAGCTTCTCCACTATATTTTTAAGATCATTATTATTAAAATTTTCAGTCTCACGAATGAAATCATTAAACATGGTTTCCGGATCTACAGGCACACTCTTGATAAAATCCTTTATATTTACCTTGTCTTTATCCAACGCCGGCCGACAGTTTGTTATATTCAACTGCAAATTATCTTTATAATTTCTGACTAATGCTCTCACTTTAATTATTTTTCCAGGTTTTACACCTTCTCCTAACTCCTCCAGGGATGTAGACCACATAATTCCATGTATATCATTTTCACCATCACTTAATAAAAATTTAATATATGAATCTTTATTTCTAGTTACATCCTCTTCTAGTTCTTTTACAAGTAAAAAGATATCTAAAGAAATATTTGCTGTTAAGTCTTTTATTTTCATCTATCAATTTTCCCCCTTCTATAACCACAAGACATAAACTGTAAAATTATTTTTCTCAACTCTAACAAATATATTACCATAATTTTAGAATCTAACAAATATAGCTGATACTATAAATTATATAAAAAAGCCACCAAGTTTTTAAATATCTCAGATTGATGGCTTTAGAAATATCTTAATTATATAATATTGGGAACAAGTCATTTTAAGAAATTATAAGCTGTTTGGCATTGTATTGCTACACCGATAGGCAAACAATCCTCATCTATATCAAATAGGTTCCCATGTGCTGGATGTATTATACCTTTCGCCTTGTTCCTACATCCCAGATAATAAAATGCAGAAGGTTTTTCCATTGAAAAATAAGCAAAACTCTCCACTCCCATGCTCGGATTTTGAAGTATTTTTACACGTTCATTTCCTATTACCTGCTTCGCCGCCTTTAATATGTCCTGTGCAGCACTATCGTCATTGTAAAGGCATGGATAGCTTTCTTGTATATCTATTTCACATTTGCCTCTCATAGAACTTACAATTCCTCTTGTAACCTCTATAAGTCTTTTTTTTACATAGGCTCTGTGTTCGGTTTTCATAGTTCTTATAATTCCAGATATAGTAACTTCATCCGGAATTATGTTTTGTGCTGTTCCGCCGTGAATGGAGCCCACTGTGAGCACAGCTGGATCTGTGGGTGGAAGTTCTCTACTTATAATCTCTTGAAGTGCCAATATTACGTGGCTTGCCATAACTACGGGATCAATTCCCATATTAGGCCTTGCGCCGTGGGCTCCTAAACCTTTTATCTTTATAGTAAATGGATTGGAAGCCGCATTTACAACCCCAAATTTTAAACCTATATTTCCAACTTCTATGTTTTCCTCTACATGAAGCCCTATAATTCTATTCACTTCAGGATCTTTAAGTACACCTTCTTCTATCATTATTTTTGCCCCGCCTGTGGTTTCTTCTGCGGGCTCAAAAAATAATTTTACATTTCCCTTAAGTTCATCTTTTATACTATTTAAAATTTTTGCCACTCCAAGTAGAATAGTGGTATGTGCATCATGACCGCAGGCATGCATTTTTCCTTTCACCTGTGAACAATAACTGCAATTTTTTTTATCCTGCAGGGGAAGTGCATCCATATCTGCCCTTATCCCAATAGTTTTATTCCCAACCCCTCTTATTACCGCACATACTCCCGTATCTGCAGTTTCCCTGTATTCTATACCAAGTGACTTCAGAAATTCCTTTATCTTGCCAGAAGTTCTCTTTTCTTCATATCCAAGTTCCGGATGTCTGTGAAAATCTCTCCTAATATCAATAAGATCTCCCTTTATAGATTCTGCAATTTTTAGAAAATTCCTATTCATATTTACCTCCAATCATAATTAAAGTGCATAGAATTATTCCCATCCTATCTCTATTATATCCCCCTCCGAAAGAGCATCATAATAACTTGCATTATTTCCATTTAGATGTAAATATAATCTTCCCTTTACCTTTGTCAAATCAAATTCTATATGGTTGAATATATCTACAAATATATAATCTTTTTTCCCTTTGAGCACAACATTTTTACCATTTGCAACTACAGTTATCTCGTGATTATTCACATCTTTAGCATCGTTTTTATCTTTTCCCATTTCAACGCTTCTATCTTCTTTTCCTAGGCTCACTTCTTTCAATCCTGAGTTTTCTTCATCTACTTTCACGCTCTTTTTTTCATCCATAGAATTTTCAGTTATCCCGTAAATTCTATCACCCTCATTTATTATATAATTTTCATTCAACTTTTCTCCATTTAGATAATATACAAATTTATTCTCTTCTTTGTCTAAAAAATACTTTTTATAATCTCCAAGAGTTTTAGGAAATATTATGTTTACATTATCCCCTTCACTTATGTCACTGTTAATTTCCACTTTAGTTCCATTTATATATGCCAGTGGTTCTAAATTTTCTATTATATCATTTACAAAAAAGCTTATGGAATACACTTTTTGTATATAATCTATCACCTTAGGAAGAGCTGTCTTGCCGTCAACTGCATACTTTATCTCTATATTGTCTCCCTCTTTGACCTTATCATCCATGCTCTTTTTTAAACCATTTATGCTTACTTCAGCATTTGAAGCAAGGGTTCCAAAAGCCACTCTTTTAATCCCATTTAGCATAAACCTTATATTTTTACCATTTTTGCCTATAAGGCTATTGGGATTTATACCGGCCTGAAGCATTACATCCATGACCGTGTGGCTGTGAGAATTAAATAGACTTATTACATTTCCGTTCAACATCACATCTATAAACCCGTGTCCTAATTTTCTTATAGAAACTAAAGCTATTCCCAAGACTGTTACCCCAGCACTACCAAGAGAATTATCATTACAAATACACTCCTGAACTGACTGTCTGTCTTTTACTGCAATTCTACTAAGAGGTATATTCAGCTTTTCAGCCAAAAGCTCTTTTAGTTTGGGAGTATGTGCACCTCCACCTACTAGAAAAACCGCACTGGTAGATTTGCCTCCATTTAGCTCTATTATCCTGCTGCCTATTTCATCTGCTATCTTTTTTACGGCAGGACTTATGAGCTTCAATATTTCTTCAGAAGTAATCTTATTTTCCGTACCTAGGACATCCACATAAGTTATATCCTTGACTTTACTGCATTGCTTTTTTATTTCTTCACCTTTATTAAAATCTACCATATATTTTTGTGATATTATTTCGGTAATTTCATCACCAGCCTGAGGTACCATGCCATATGCAATTACAGTATCCCTGTCACTTATAGCTATATCCGAAGTACCTGCCCCAACATCCACTAGTGCTAGATTTAAGAGCCTTAAATTCTGAGGAATAGCCGCTTCCATAGCTGCTATAGGCTCTAAAGTCAGATTTACTACCTGAAGCCCCACTTTTTCCATAACAGAATATAAACTATCCACTACAGATCTTGGAAGAAAAGTAGCTATGATCTCTGCAGATATCTTTTCTCCTTTTTGATACATCAGATTGCCTATAAGATAATTATTTAGATAATAACTTTTTACACTATATCCAACACAGTATAATCTTCCTTTTGTATCCCGGCTTACCTTTTCTTCAGCAGATTTTACCGCCGTCAGTTCCAAACTCCTTATGGTATCCCTGTCTATTTCCCTGTCATAATCAACTTTCATTTCCTCTTTTACAGATACGGTTCTCAGAAATCTTCCCGCAGCAGCTATAGCTACATTTTCTATTTTTATATTTAAATCCTTTTCTATTTTATTTTTTATTATACTCACTGCATTAGCTACAAGTCCCACATCGTGTATCTGACCGTCGATCATGGCTCTTTTTTCGTGTTCTATACAGTGTTCAGATATTACAACAAATTTTTTGTCCTTCACTATTCCTGCAGTACCTATTACTGATCTTGTCCCTACATCCAATGCAAATACCACATCCTGTGGGTTTATTCCCTTTAAATCCATAAGTATTTACCTCTTTTTCCATAATTTAAGGTATCATATTGGCAGGAATATACTCCTGCATCTAAAAATATTATAAGTAATTATAAAACTGTCTCTTATAAAAATCTGAAGCTG
>NZ_FXYI02000082.1:0-15385 GCF_900184915.1 Clostridium sp. HV4-5-A1G
ACACTTCTAGCTTCGTCGGCAGCGTCAGATGTTTATTAGAGACAGAAATATATCAATGATTTGTGATAATGTATATATTTAATTGCTTAAAATTAAGGGGGATTGATAATGAAAAAGTTAATGGCGGCTTTAATTATGATTATTTTTAGTATAGTATTATTCACAGCTTGTGGGCAAACTACTAAAAATGGTACAAATTCAAATTTGCTGGATAAAGTAAAAAAATCAGGTAAAATCACTATAGGGACAGAAGAGGGATATCCTCCCATGGAATTTAGGGATAGCAATGGTAAATTAGTAGGATTTGATGTGGATTTTTCCAATGAAGTGGCAAAAAGGCTGGGAGTTAAAGCAAATTTCCTAGTTATGGATTTTAATGGACTTATATTGGCTCTTGATTCAAATAAATTTGATGCGGCTATTGCATCCATAAGCATAACAGATGAGCGTAAGAAAAACACGGATTTTTCTACATCCTATATAAATGGAGGGCAGATTATTGCAGTAAAAAATGGAAGAAAGGATATAAAGGGAATAGATGATTTAAAGGGAAAGGTCATAGCCTGTGAATTAGGTACTACAGGAGAAAAAGTGGCGAATGGAATTAAAGGCGTGAAGGAGTTAAAAAAATATGATAAGATAACGGAAGCCTTTCAAGATATGTCCATAGGCAGGATTGATGCCGCAGTAATGGATGAGCAGGTAGGTGGATATTACATCCAGAAGAAAAAAGGCCAATTTAAAATAGTACCGGGTGCGCTGAGCAAAGAACCTATGGGAGTGGCTTATAGAAAAGGTGATGATTCACTAAAAAAGGAAATAGATAAAATCATAGGAGATATGAAAAAGGATGGAACACTTTCAAAACTTTCAGTAAAATGGTTTGGATTTGACGCCTATAAAGAATGATTTCAAGGAGGAGATATTTGTGGCTGATTTAAAAGGAAGAAGTTTTTTAACTCTTAAGGATTTTTCACAGGAAGAGATAAGATATCTGCTGGATCTTTCTAAAAAACTCAAAGAGGAAAAGCACAGCGGAAAGGAAAAAAAGAGATTACAGGGAAAAAATGTAGCGCTTATATTTGAAAAGGATTCTTTAAGAACAAGATGTTCGTTTCAGGTGGGAGCTTATGATGAAGGTGCTACAGTGACTTATATAGGTCCCACTGGAAGTCATATGGGTAAGAAAGAATCGGTAAAAGATACTGCTAGGGTGATGGGTAGAATGTTTGATGGAGTGGAATACAGGGGATTCTCACAAAAAAATATGGAGATATTTGCAAAATATTCGGGAATTCCTCTGTGGAATGGACTCTCAGATGAGGATCATCCCACTCAGGTATTGGCAGATTTTTTAACCGTAGAAGAACATGTAAATAAACCTCTTAAAGATGTAAATTTTGTATATCTTGGCGATGGTAGAAACAATGTGGCAAATGCCCTTATGATAGGGTCAGCGAAAATGGGAATTGATTTTAAAATTGTAACGCCAAAGGAGTTGTTTCCTGAGGATGAATTGATTGGAGAATGTAAAAAAATATCGGATAAAAATGGAGGAAACATTACAATAAGTGATGATATATATGGCAGTGTAAAGGGCGCAGATGTCCTGTATACGGATGTATGGCTTTCCATGGGTGAAGATAAGAACTTGTGGAAAAATAGAATTGAAGCCCTGATGCCCTATCAGATAAATAGCAAACTCATTGAAGCCTGTGAAAATGAAAATGTAAAGTTTATGCACTGTCTTCCGGCTTTTCACAACAGGGAGACAGATACTGGTGAGGATATATACCAGAAGTTTGGATATGAAGCATTAGAAGTTACAGAAGAAGTGTTTGAGGGAAAACATTCTATAGTATTTGATGAAGCAGAAAACAGATTGCACACTATAAAGGCGGTCATGGTAGCAACTTTGTGCAGTAATATTTAGAAAGAAGGAATATTATGAATTCCATATTGTATTTAGAAGATGGAACTGTATTCATGGGAAAAGCTATAGGAAAAAAGGGTATAATTACAGGAGAACTGGTTTTCAATACTTCAATGACAGGGTATCAGGAGATACTTACTGACCCTTCTTACAGAGGACAGGTGATAACCATGTGTTATCCTTATATAGGAAATTACGGCGTTAACCATAATTTTAGCCAGTCCAAAGAAATACAGGTAAAGGGGATAGTATTAAAAAATATCTACAATGATACATCTCATTATTTAAGTGAAGATAGTTTTACAAATTTTTTAGAGAAAAACGGCATAGTGGGTATCAGCGGCATAGATACAAGGAGTATAACTAAGAAGATAAGATCCAAGGGAACTATGAAATGTGTGATATGTAATAAAAATGAGTCCATAAGTGAAATAAAAAATATGCTGAATTCCAATGATGATAAAGAGCTAGTTCAGCAGGTAAGTACTCCTTTTATAAAAAGGATTGAGGGAAAAGGGCCTAAAGTGGCGGTTTTAGATTTTGGTGCAAAGAACAATATAATTGAAAATCTAAAATATAGAAATTGTGATATAACTGTGTTTCCATATAATTCTTCTTATGAGAATATAATGGAGATACATCCCAGTGGAGTGCTTTTGAGCAACGGACCGGGAGATCCAAAGGACTTAAATGAAATTATACCCACTGTAAAAAAATTAATTGGCAGTATTCCCATATTTGGTATATGCCTGGGACATCAATTATTAGCTCTTGCGCTTGGAGGAGATACCTATAAAATGAAGTTTGGTCACAGGGGCGGCAATCATGGAGTATATGACAGAAATCTGGATAAGGCTTTTATAACATCTCAGAACCATGGCTATGCAGTTAGAAAAGAAAGTTTAAACAGAAATGTTGTTGAAGTAACTCATGTGAATTTAAATGACAATACGGTAGAGGGAATAAGACATAAAAAACTTCCTATATTTTCGGTACAGTTTCATCCAGAAGGTTCTCCAGGGCCTACAGATACAGCCTATTTATTTGATAAATTTTTAAAATATATGACTCTATAGTATAAATAGCAAGGAGAAGTGATATAATGCCGTTAAGAGAAAACTTGAAAAAGGTTTTGATAATAGGATCGGGTCCTATAATAATAGGTCAAGCTGCAGAATTTGATTACTCAGGAACTCAGGCTTGTGAAGCAATAAAAAAAGAGGGAGTAGAGACAGTTCTTGTAAACAGTAATCCAGCAACTATAATGACGGATAAAAATATTGCAGATAAAACCTATATAGAACCTTTGACTGTTGAATCATTAGAGGCAATAATAGCAAGAGAAAGACCAGATGGTGTTTTAGCAGGCTTTGGTGGACAAACAGCTTTGAATCTGGCAATGGAATTGAATAGGGCTGGGGTTTTAGAAAAATATGGGGTGGAGTTACTGGGAATAAAGGTTGAATCCATAGAAAATGCAGAGGACAGAAAGAGTTTTAAAGATCTCATGGGAAAAATAAACGAACCCATAGCAGTTAGTACCATAGCTACCAACCTGGATGAGTGCAAAGAATTCTTAAACAAAATTAGTCTGCCTATTATAATAAGACCTGCATATACTTTAGGAGGCACTGGTGGAGGTATTGCAAACAACTATGAGGAATATCTGGAAATATGCAAAAATGGTCTAGAAGAAAGCCCCATAACTCAAATATTGTTGGAGCAGAGTTTAGCGGGATGGAAGGAACTGGAGTATGAAATAATGAGGGATAAGAAGGACAACTGCATGGTAGTGTGCAATATGGAAAATTTAGATCCTGTAGGTATACACACGGGAGATAGTATAGTGGTAGCCCCTTCTCAAACACTAAATGACATGGAATACCAAATGCTCAGAAGATCTGCCATAAAGATAATAAGAACTTTGAAAATAGAAGGCGGGTGCAACATACAGTTCGCACTAGATCCAGAGAGCAGCAAATATATGGTTATAGAAGTGAATCCTAGAGTGAGCAGATCGAGTGCACTGGCGTCTAAAGCGGCAGGATATCCAATAGCTAAAATTGCGGCTAAAATTGCACTGGGATATACTCTGGATGAATTGAAAAACTATGTTACAGGAAGTTCCAGTGCCCTTTTTGAGCCGGCTCTTGATTATTGTGTAGTCAAAATGCCCAAGTGGCCTTTTGACAAATTCAAAACTGCAGATAGGAGTTTGAAAACCCAGATGAAAGCTACTGGAGAAGTTATGGCCATAGACAGGAGCTTTGAGAGTGCCCTTTTAAAAGCTGTAATAAGCCTGGAGGGAAAGATAATAGGACTTCAACTGGATAAATTGGAGAAACTTGATATACCGGAGATAATTGATAAATTGAACAGACAGGATGATGAAAGATTGTTTGCCATGGCGGAAGCTTTGAGAAAGGGAATAAGTGTAGATAGACTCTATGAAATAACTAAAATAGATAAGTGGTTTATAAATAGGATAAAAAATATAATAGAGATGGAGAATAAATTGGTAAACAATGCTCCAACTGTGGAAAATATACAACAAGCTGAACTTATGGGATTTACGGATGAGTATATATGCAAATTGATAGGTATGAAGCTGGAGGATTTGAAACAGATTAAGGAAGTAAACAGGATAAAGGTAGTGTACAAGATGGTGGATACCTGCAGTGGTGAGTTTCAGGCAAAGACTTCCTATTATTATTCCTGCTATGATCTGGAAGATGATAATATGGTGTCAGATGATAAAAAAATACTTGTAATAGGTTCCGGCCCAATTAGAATAGGTCAGGGAATAGAATTTGACTACTGCTGTGTGAATAGTGTATGGGCAATAAAAAAAGCAGGGTATAAGGCCATTATAGTAAATAATAATCCCGAGACTGTAAGCACGGATTTTGATATTTCAGATAAACTTTATTTTGATCCCCTGTATATAGATGATGTGATGAACGTTATAAATGAGGAAAAAGTAGATGGGGTTGTAGTACAATTTGGAGGACAAACAGCCCTGAACTTATCGAAAAAGTTAAATGATGCTGGGGTAAAATTGTTGGGAACTTCCTTTGAGTCCATAGATCTGGCGGAGGATAGAGAAAAATTTAGGGTTCTTTTAAAAAAATTGGGTATTAATTCGCCCATAGGGGGTTCTGTGACAAGTTTAAAAGAGGCAGATGAACTGGTGCATGAAATAGGTTACCCTGTAATTGTGAGACCTTCCTATGTAATAGGGGGAAGAGCTATGAAAGTTGTATACAACCACGGAGAATTATCCCAGTATTTAAAGGATGCAGTAAATTTGTCAAAAGAGTATCCAGTATTGGTGGATAAATATATATTGGGCAGAGAAATAGAAGTAGATGCCATATCTGATGGACAGGATTTGATAATTCCTGGAATAATGGAGCATATAGAGCGTACAGGAGTACATTCTGGAGACAGCATTGCAGTATATCCTGCCAGTGATTTACCAGAAGAGGTACTAAAAAAAATAGAGGATTATACGGTGAAGATATCAAGGGAGCTGAATGTAAAGGGACTTTTGAATGTACAATATGCTTATGACGGAGATAAAGTATATGTCATAGAGGTAAATCCAAGGGCTTCAAGAACTGTACCAATATTGAGCAAAGTTACAGATATACCGATGGTGGAAATAGCTGTACAGGTTATGCTTGGTAAGAAAATAAAAGATTTCAGCTACAGACAAGATGAATACAAATTCAGTGATATTTATGCTGTAAAGATGCCTGTATTTTCCAGTAAAAAATTGCCTGGGGTGGATGTAGCCCTGGGACCTGAGATGAAGTCCACAGGGGAAGTTCTGGGAGTCGATTTTAATAAAGATAAAGCTGTATACAAGGCCTTCAAGGCAGCAGGGTTTAAAATTTTTCAAAAAGGCAATGTCTATGTTTCTGTAAATGACAGGGATAAACTTGATTCCGTGCATGTAATAGAAAAATATGACAAATTGGGATTTAATATTTTTGCTTCTGCAGGAACCTGTGAATTTTTAGATAAAAACGGAATTAAGTGTACCAGAATTGATATACAAGATGTAGTAAAGTATATAAGAGAAAATAAAATAAATATAGTTATTGATATACCTACTCAGGGATATGACAGTAAAAAACCTGGTTTTGAACTAAGGCGTACTGCATTGATTCATGATAAGATAATATTTACTTGTCTTGATACAGCCAATGCTTATATTGAAACTATAATAGTAGAAAAAAATGATGAGGATATAGAATACAGAACAATGAAGGAGTATTTAGAAAAAAGAGTTAAGAATAGAGAAATTGTCAAGTGTAGTTAAATAAAAATGGGACTAAAATTATATTGACTGTAAAAGTTGCTTAGGAAGTATCTTTTACAATCAATATAATTCCTATACATAATTGTGAGATAAACTATTTTTTAGGCGGGGTCGTATTTTTAAGATTTTCGTATAAAAATTTTTCCAGCGCCTCATCCAGTTTGTTGTTCACCTCCGAGATCTTATCTGTGCTTGCATTTTGATGGATCAACGACTCAAGTTTCCTTTTTAATTTATAAATTTCTTCTTTTGACAAAATTAACACCCCAAACTTAATTTAAAGTGTAAGGTACAAGCATAAAATATCAAATTCAGTTGATTTTCAGCTTTATCCGAAAATCTTCATTTATGTAATTTAATTTTATACAATAAATAAGCTAATTGCAAATTAAATTTAAATGCAAATAGCTTGTAAATATACTGCTTTTATATTATAACTTTTAAGAATTAAAACATTAACAATGATAACAAACTTTGATAGAATATAATTATTGATGTAAATTGTAAAAAATATTGCAAAATTGGAGTTGCTTTGTGAGAATTTGGGAGGAAGATGATTATATGGATTTTAAGACAATATGGACAGATCCTGAAAAGCTTGATGAAACTTACCCTGCGATGATACAGGGTGTTGATTATAATAGCGGTGGATCTAGAATTCTGGGGGTAATATACATAGCTCAGGGTATAGGCCCTCATGCCACAGTAATTTTATTACATGGATTTCCAGGATATGAACAAAATTTTGATCTAGCTCATGTGCTGTTGAGAAGTGGATACAACGTGTTGATATTTCACTATAGAGGAAGCTGGGGAAGTGGAGGAGATTACTCAATAGACCATGTACTTGAGGATGTTGAATCCTCAATTGAATTTTTAAAATCAGATTTTGCCAAAAAATTATATAGAATTGATGATAAAAATATAATTTTAATTGGACACAGCCTGGGAGGATTCAGTGCCCTTATAACTGCAGCAGGTCATGATGAGATCAAGTCAGTGGGGTGTATTGCAGGTTTTAATTTTGGCCTCTATGCGGAAAATATTTCTAAGAGTAAATCCCTAATGGATTCTGCTGCAAAAAAATGGGAAAAAGCAGTTATATCTCTTAATGGCATGACTGTGCAAAATTTTATTGATGATATTGTAAAAAATAAGTACAGATGGAATTTGTTAAATATATCGGAAAATTTAAAAAATCATTCTGTATTGATGATAGGCGGAAGAAAAGACGTAATAGCACCTTTAGAGGAGCATTATATGCCTCTTGTACAGTCACTTAAGAAGCAGAAAGTTGATCTCAAGGAAATAATTTTAGATGGTGATCATTCTTTTGTCAGCAGAAGAATAACTCTTGCCAAAGAAGTACTTAAATGGCTTGAAGAGCAAAAAAGTAATTAGCTATTATTATAATTGCCATGCATAAAGTCAATATATGTACATACAATAATTGTTGATAATTGTAAAATTGGAGTGGTTCATTTTATGAGGAAAAGGATAATTGTATTTTTTATATTGATATGCATGTGTTTTAGTATACATGAAAAAGTTAGGGCCGTTGATTACAACACTACATTGAAGCAGGACATTTTGTGTCTTATGATGGCCTATCCAGGATATATTACAGATGTGGAAAAGGATAATGGCGGCAGCGTGTATATAGTAATGAAATCAGGTAAAAAAATTTTGTATGATGATAAAAGGGAAAAAAGTTTTGAAGAGAAATTTCAAAATACAGATCTGCAGGATATGATGGAACAACCTTATCAGCTGGGAACTGTAGATGAAGCTGCACAGAAAAATTCTGATCCAGGAAGGCTTAGAGTTTACTCTCTTTTAAAAGAGGTGTATGGTGATAATAAAAATTCTGTGGAGTCAAATCTTAAAATGGCCAATTTAGGATATAGGAGATTTCAGTTTAATGGAAATAATGGCGCTTCAATATCTCTTGAAAATGCAATGAAGGAACTTATGCCTATTTCACAAAAAAGGGGAGATATTTTAAAATGTCTGTTCCCCAGCAGCGGTACTTTCAATTACAGGTATATTTCTGGAACAGGTATGTTGAGCCCTCATTCCTTTGGAATAGCTATTGATCTTGCTAGAGATAGAAGAGATTATTGGAAATGGGTGCCCAGGGCAGAAGGAAGCCTGAGGATAAAAGAGTATCCCAGAGAAATTGTAGAAATATTTGAAAAGAATAATTTTGTATGGGGAGGAAAATGGAGTCATTTTGATACACTGCATTTTGAATATAGGCCTGAGATAATTCTAAAATCCAGATATTTTGGCGATAAGTCCCAAAATAAAAAATATTGGTATGAAGGTGCTCCCTATAAAGATGAAAGTGTAAAAAATTATATCGGAAAAATCAATGAAAAATTATAGTGGGTATTCTGTAATAAATATGAAGCTTTTATCAAAATTTACAGGGTGATTATTTTTACAATTGGGTACAATAAGTGTACAAATTATATGAAATTTAATCTATTATTAAATTGTATGAGGAGTATAGCTTATGAAACATTCCTTAATAAAAAGAGTTTTTAGGATCACAATGGTAATTTTAGTTATATTTTTTGTATGCCCTTTTAAAAATATACATGGTGAAGAAATTGATGAGAAAAATGAGATCATAAATTCTGCGAAACAAATATTTGAAGATAGAAATAAAGCCATATTAAATGGTAATTTAAAGCTTATAGAATCTAAATATGACAAAAATACGAAATATGGTATCTGGGCTTATGAACATGAAGAGAAAAAGATGAAATATTTGAAGAATTGGGAAGAAAAACAAGGGGCTAAATTTATTGAAATAATACCTGATATAGTAATTAAGAGAGTGAGAGGCAGTGATGATAAATTTTCCATCAACTTGATATGTTCCACTGAATATAAATATATATACAAGGATGCTCCAAAATTTATAAACAGTTGTAGAATAGGAACTTCACATATATTGAACATGGTAAAAAAAGATGGAAGATGGATTATTACAAAAGAATGGTACAAAGATCCCTTTGAAGACTCTCTTAATTTAGATAATTTAAAGGTGGATTCTGTAAAGCAGTATATATTGTCTCAAAGTAAAAGAGATTTTTCCAGTATGACGGACAGGAGAAGATCTTCTGTGGAATACGCAGATAGGTACTGTGGTATAGCTTCAGAAAAAAAATATGGATATACCTATAATAAAAAATATAGAAACTATAATTCCAGAGGTGGTGACTGTGCCAATTTTGCCTCTCAGGTACTGCACGAGGGCGGAAAATTCAGAAAAAATTCTGCCTGGAATTATGACAGATCTGGAGCTACCAGTTCCTGGCTTAATGCAGATGGGTTCAAAAATTATATGATATACAGCGGAAGGGCATCGGTCATCGCCCATGGAAGTTACGAAAAGGTCTATAAGGCTTCCTACAGGCTTATTCCGGGGGATTTCGTAGCATACGAAAAAAAAGGAGATATAACTCATATCTCTGTAGTAACAGGTGCAGATTCCAGAGGATATTCACTGGTGAGCTGCCATAATACAGATAGGAACAGGGTACCTTGGGATTTGGGGTGGAGCGACAAAAATATAAAATTTTGGCTTGTACATGTAAATTATTAACTGGTGCAACAGTTCATTTCTATTTAAATATTTATCCAGTGGCGTACCAGTTCTAAACCTGCCATGTTGTAAAACTGGCAGGTTTAGAACTGGTAACCGCCGGATAAGTTAGAATCTATTTGAACCTAAGAATTGCTTGATGAAGATAAACTGGTTTTGGAAAATTTATTTACTACATCCTCTATGTCTTTTTGAGAATCTTTTATAGCTTTGTCAATACCAACGGAAGATGTATCTGTGCCCTCAACCAGTATACTTTCAAATTTATTTACCCCCAGAAACTTAAATACATCTCTGAAATAATCAATGGCATGGTTGAATTTGGAATCAAATATTTTGGGGTAGATTTCTCCACAGGATTGTATATAGACCATGTTGCGAGTTTTATCATCTAAGAGTCCCACTGCATCATCCTGTGATATCTTAATGACTTTGTCATTTATCATAATACAGTCCAGATATGACTTAAGCCTTGAAGGATAACCTAAATTCCACATGGGAGCTGCGATTACATAAGTATCTGCATTTAAAAACTGATCACAGAGTACATTGATTCTGTCCACTGATTTTTTATCTTCTTCTGATAGGGCATTATAAATATCTCCAGAAGCCAGCTGTCCCCTTCCATTAAATATCCTGTGATTTATTTCAGGAATATTTTCATTGTATAAGTCTAATTCTTCTACAGTGTAGTTTTGAACTTTAGATATAAAATTGTTTATAAAACGTCTTCCTACGGTCTTGCTTGTAGATGTCTCTTCAGGTTTTGTATTTGCAGTAATATACAGTAGTTTTTCCATTTTATACCTCCTCGTAATGTTCAATTACATTCTGCTAACTATTTTTAGCTTATAAATTTAATTTATACTATTTTCAAAAATATAAACTTACAGATAATGCTCATAAGAAAATGTAATTGTATACATGGTAAGAATAAGAATATTCTATTTGATTGGCCTCTTTACAGGTAGTAGAATATAATTGCTTTTGTATAAAACTATAGAGGGGATGAAGTGCTGTAATGAGGAAAAGGATTAGATGTGTAACTGTTTTTTTTACCTTGTTGTTTTTTGCACTGGCAGTATCTGCCTGCAGCAATGGGCAGCAGAGTAAAAGTGATGAAGGCTATAAGAGTATTTCGACTAAAGAGGTAAAAGACAATCTTGGAAAAAGCAATTGGGTAGTAGTGGATACCAGAGAAAATGATGCCTATATTGGCTGGAAACTGGATGGAGTGAAAAGAGGAGGCCATATAAAAGGAGCTGTAGACTTTTCATCTGCATGGTTGAAGGTCAAGGATAAAGATAAGGACAAGAGATTGAAAGAGGCATTGAAAACGAAAAAAATATCTTCTGAGAAAAATATAGTACTTTATGCGGCAAATGGAAAAGATAATGTTGAAGTGGCCAAGTACTTATCTAAAAATGGATATAAGAATTTATATACTTATGATGTAAAAGATTGGGCTAAAGACACCAGTCTTCCTATGGAATCCTACCCTAATTATCAGGAATTGGTTCCAGTTTCGTGGGTTAAGGATTTAGTAGATGGAAAGAAGCCTGAAACCTATAATGGTGGTAAATATAAAATTTTTGAAGTTTCCTGGGGCGATGAATCAAAATCTCCAGATTATTTAAAAATAGGACATATAAAGGGAGCTGTACATATAAATACAGATGAAGTAGAGGAGGGCCCACTTTGGAATCGTCTATCCGATGCTAGGCTTCAGAAATTTGCTGAGAATAATGGAATAACTACAGATACTACAGTTGTATTGTATGGAACTGATTCCATGCCATCTTTTAGAGTAGCTGTAATATTAAAATATATGGGTGTTAAAGATGTCAGAGTAGTGAATGGAGGATTTACTAAATGGCAAAATGCAGGATACGCACTGCAGAAGACTTCAAATCCGAAAACACCGGTAAGTTCTTTTGGGGCAACGGTTCCTGTGAACAAAAATTATATTATTGATCTGCCGCAGGCAAAGGAAATACTGGCGGATAAAAAGGGCAGCAAGCTGGTAGATGTGAGAAGTTGGGACGAGTATATAGGAAAAATCTCAGGATATGATTATATAAAGCCAAAGGGACGTCCTGCAGGTGCGGTTTGGGGACATGCTGGCACGGATTCTTCAAATCTACAGGATTATAGAAATTTGGATAATACGATGAGGAATAAGGATGAAATACTTGCTATGTGGAAAGAATGGGGAATTACGCCGGATCAGAGGTTAGCTTTTTTCTGCGGAACAGGATGGAGAGCAGCAGAAGCTTTAACTTATGCGGATGTAATGGGATTAAAAAATATTTCTCTTTATGATGGTGGATGGAATGAATGGAGTGGAAATACGGGTAATGCTCCTAATCCAATAGAAACAGGAGATCCTAGAAAATAAGAGGCAGGATATGACGAAAATCAGAGCTGTTTTCAAGAAATTCCTTTCCGTTGTTCAAATATGCCTTGTTTTATTTTCTGCAATCTTTTGGCATTTGTCCAATGAGAAAATGGGTATAATGCGTTGGCTTGTATATGAAAATGAAAGATATGATAATTTTTTTATGAGAAATAAAATTATCTGGACTTTGGTGATAATTTTGATTTTGTCTATAGCAGCTGCAGTGAAAATTCATAGAAAGCCGGACAAAAAGTATATATTATTTGTAATGGTCAATTTTATTGTGATTTTATTTGCATTTAAGTTTGATTCGGAAAAAATAATATGCTATTTTGTAATCAATGTAATATTTATTATTGTATTGATTGTACAGTTGATAAAACTTATTTTTTATTGGAAATAGTAACAGCCAGGTAGCTAAAGACTATCTGGCTGTTATTTTTTTTGACAGCTGCATTTGAACTATAGATGTATAAATTAATAGAAGGAGGATATGCTACAGTAAGAATATATTTTATTGTTTAAAAAAGATATGGTGGAATTAGGAGGGAATATATATTGTTTAAATTGGGGAAGACACAAAAGCTGACAGGAAATATATATGTAGTGAGAACATTGATTTCTAATTTCTTTATATATTCTGATTGTGAAACTACTATATGCTTTAATGCAGGTTTTATGCCCTCTGTTATAGATAGAGAACTGAAAAAAATAGATATTCACCCCCAATCAGTTTGTGGAATATTTTTAACTTATCCCAATTTTTATCATATGGGAGGAATTAAATTATTTAAGAATGCGGATATTTATTTTTCAGCGGATATATCCATAGAGAAATCGAAGAAAATATGTTTTCATATTGAAAATACTGAAAGTTTAAATTATGAAAGGCTTAAAGATGGAGATGAAGTCAATATAGGCAAGATAAAAATAAAATCCGTTATATTTCCAGGGCATAAAAGAGGAGTTATTTCTTACATAGTCAACGATAGCATTTTGTTTGTATAGAATTTGTTAAAAAAATTATATTTATTTAAGAGAAACAAAATAGGCAATTTATGGACAAACAGTGCATATAATAGATGTATATTGACATTATCATAAGCTTAGTGTACTATTATAATAGTACACTAAGCTTGATAACTTGATGTGGAGGTGAGAGGATGGATAGCGAATTTGATCCCAATATACCCATATATGTTCAGATAATGAATATTGTAAAGAAAAAAATAGTAAATGAGGAATTAAAACCCGAGGATAAATTATTTTCTGTAAGGGAGATGTCTGTAAAACTTAAAGTCAATCCCAATACTATTCAGAGGGCTTATCAGGAATTGGAAAGGCAGGGTATTGCTTATAAGCAAAGAGGTATGGGTACTTTTGTAAGTGGAGACATTTCTATTATAAAAAAGTTAAAAAAAGAAATGGCTCAGGATATATTGTGTAATTTTATAAGAGGTATGAAAGAGCTGGGCTTTTCGTCAAAAGAAATAGTTGAAGTAGTAAGAGAAAATATACAGGAGGATGTTTAAAAATGGAAACAATACTAAAATGTACTGATCTAAAGAAATACTATTTCAGGAAAATTGCTTTAAATGGACTCAATTTGGAAATTAAAAGAGGGAGAATAATGGGACTTCTAGGACCAAATGGAAGTGGGAAGACCACTTTTTTAAAAATAGTGGCAGGAATACTAAGGCCGAGTTCTGGAGAAATATTTATAAACGGAAACAAGCCAGGAAGAAAAACGAAGGCTCAGGTTTCATATCTGCCTGACAGGGATTATCTTTATAAATGGATGAGAATAAGTGATGCCATAGACTTTTTTAAAGATATGTATGATGATTTTGACGAAGGAAAAGCAAAAGAGCTGCTGGAGTTCATGGATCTAAATGAGGACAGCAAAGTCAAAGAACTGTCCAAGGGCATGAGTGAAAAGCTCTATCTCACCTTGGTGCTTTCAAGAAAATCACAGCTTTATGTTCTGGACGAACCTTTAGGAGGAGTGGATCCCACTACTAGAGAAAAAATATTGGATGCAATACTCAAAAATTATACAGAGGACAGCTCCATACTTATAACTACACATTTGGTAAGTGATATTGAAAGATTGTTTGACGATGTGGCCTTTATATCTGAGGGCAAGATAATATTATTTGGAAATGCAGAAGAACTCAGGTCAGAAAAGAAAATGTCCATAGATGAAATATACAGGGAGGTATTCAAGTAATGTTTAAATTTGTAAAATATGATCTTCAGGGATGTTTTAAGGATTTTATAATAATGATCTGCACTATAATAATTTTGAATATACTGCTTTTCACAAGAATAAATACTTGGACGTGGGAACCACAGCTTATAGTTTTTTTGAATCTTGCCATAAACTTTGCAGCGGGTATAGTAGTTATAATATGGAATATAAGGCTGTTCAGCAGGGATATATATGAAGACACTGCCTATCTTGTCTTTACTACGCCTAAAAGCGGCGTGAATATATTGATGAACAAGATCATTACAGCTATCCTTCAGTGCCTGATAATATCATTTTTTTCATTGGCATTTACGGCTATTTTGATTCAAATATTAAAGCTGACCCCGGGATTTGCACTTTATACGGGAATATCCTTCAGTCAGATTTTTAGTGCTGTAACTCTGCAATTTATAGTATATTCCATATTGATATTAGTTATAGTGTATATTTCATTTTTACTCACTGTATATTTATCTCTTGCATTGGGCAGGGTTGCCATTAAAAACAGAAAACTGGGTAAAATAGGCACATTCGGCATATTTATAGTACTGTGCATTATACAGGCCAAAATAGAAAATCTTTTTTCCAGTGTATTTCCCCAGGGTTTTATGCTGAGGATATTTAACTTTGATAATGGAGAACCATTGATAAAAAGTACAGTAAATACTTTTACTAATCCAAGTAATATTTTTTCCTCAGGAGTGGTAAATCTGAATGTAGCTGAGACTGCTGTATCATTGATCTTCATTGCGGCCATGTTCTATGCCACAGCTTATCTTATAGAAAATAAATTGGATTTATAGTCCAAATTATTAATAATAATTTAAATTTTATAAATATTTGAAGGATTTATGTAAAAG